>NZ_MEGP01000001.1:0-120427 GCF_001725555.1 Thiobacillus sp. SCN 63-57
AACCCGCAAACTTGAGCCTGGCACGCCGCCGGACCACAGCCCCGCAGGCGCCCGTTTGCAGGCCGTGCAGGCGCGTCTCGCGCAGGCTGCGGCCGAAGCCGGGCGCAGTGCGGCGGAGATAGGCCTGCTGGCGGTCAGCAAGACCTTCGGCGCGGCGGCGGTGCGCGATCTGGCCGCCTGTGGCCAGCGCGAATTCGGCGAGAATTATGTGCAGGAAGCGCTGGAAAAGCAGGCGGCCCTGCGCGATCTGCCGCTGGTGTGGCATTTCATCGGGCCGATCCAGAGCAACAAGACGCGGGCGATCGCCGAGCACTTCAGCTGGGTGCACAGCATCGACCGCCTGAAGATTGCCGAGCGTCTGTCCGCCCAGCGTCCGGCCGGCTTGCCGCCGCTGCAGGTCTGCATCGAGGTGAATGTCAGCGGCGAAGCGAGCAAGGGCGGGGTGGCGCCGGCCGAGCTGCCCGCGCTGGGGGCGGCGGTGGCGGCGCTCCCCGGCCTGCGCTTGCGCGGCCTCATGGCGATTCCCGCGCCGACCCTCGACTCAGTGGCGCAGCGTGCCGCATTCCGGCAGGTACGTGAACTGTTTGACGATCTGAAAACGCGCGGCCATGCGCTCGACACCCTGTCGATGGGCATGTCGGGCGATCTCGAAGCGGCAATTCTGGAGGGCGCGACCATCGTTCGGGTCGGAACCGCTCTCTTTGGTGAAAGGACCAGGTATGCATAAAGTGAGTTTCATCGGCGGCGGCAACATGGCCGCCGCCATCATCGGCGGTTTGATCGCCAGCGGCACCCAGCCTACCGACATCGAGGTGGTGGAAATCAATGCCGACGCCCGGGCACAGCTGTCCGCGCGCTTCGGCGTCGTGACCCATACGGACTTGTCGCAGGCGCGGCTGCATGGCCTGATCGTGCTGGCGGTCAAGCCGCAGACCCTGCCGGACGTGGCGGCCTCCCTGGCGTCCCGGCTCGCAGGCCATCTGGTGATCTCGATCGTCGCCGGGATTCGCGTGGCTGACCTTGCGCGCTGGCTGGGCGGGCATGGCCGTATCGTCCGCACCATGCCCAATACGCCGGCGCTGGTCCAGGCAGGGGTGACCGGCCTGTATGCGCCGCCGGACGTCGACCAGGACGCGCGCTCGCAGGCCGAAGCGGTCTTGCGGGCCGTGGGCGGCGTGGTGTGGGTCGAGGACGAGTCCTGGCTGGATGCCGTGACGGCGGTATCGGGCAGCGGCCCCGCCTATGTGTTCTATTTCATCGAGTCGCTGGAGGCCGCCGCCGTGGCACAGGGCCTGCCGGCCGCCACGGCGCGCCAGCTGGCGCTGCAGACCTTTTTTGGCGCGGCCAAGCTGGCGCTCGAATCGGGCGAGGAGCCGGCCGTCCTGCGCCAGCGGGTCACGTCCAAGGGCGGCACCACGGAACGCGGCCTCGCGGCCCTGGACGCGGCGTCCGTGAAGGCAGGCATTCGACAGGCTGTGGAGGCGGCCAGCCTGCGCAGCGCCGAACTGGGCGATGAACTGGGGCGACTCGCATGATTGCAGGTGCGTTGACCTTCCTGATCCAGACGCTGGGCAACCTGTTCGTGATTGCCGTATTGCTGCGTTTCATGATGCAGCTGTACCGGGTGCCGTTTCGTAATCCCTTCTCGCAATTCATCGTTGCCGTCACCGATTTTGCGGTCAAGCCCCTGCGCCGTGTGGTGCCGGGCCTGTATGGCCTGGACTGGGCGTGCCTGCTGCTCGCCTGGCTGGTCGAACTGGTGGTGGTGATAGCGAGCTACTGGCTGGATGGCTTTCCATTCGCGCTGGCGGGAGGCAAAGTGTGGCCGGTCATGCTCGGTCTGGCGGCGATACGGCTGGTCAGCCTGACGGTGTACATGATCATCGGCCTGACCCTGGTGCGCGCGGTGCTGTCCTGGGTGAATGCGAATACCCCGCTGATGCCGGTGGTCTATGAGTTGACCGAACCGTTTCTGCGTCCCCTGCGCCGCATCGTTCCGATGGTCGGCCAGGTCGACCTGACGCCGCTGGTGCTGTTCATCCTGTGCCAACTGGTCCTGATGGTGCCGGTATTGGCAATCGAACGGGCTTTGCTTGGCGCACTCTGAGCGGGAGTCTCCTCCAGTCTGGGCGCACCGCAATGGTGCGGACTGGCTGCTGGAGTTGCACGTGCAGCCAGGCGCGAAGGTGACCGCCGCCGTCGGCGAGCATGGCGGCCGCCTGAAACTAAAGATTGCCGCTCCGCCGGTCGATAACAAAGCGAATGCGCATCTGCTGGCCTGGCTGGCCGCGCGACTGGGGCTGCCGAAATCCGCGGTGCGCCTGGTTCGGGGCGAGACTTCGCGGCAGAAGACCGTGGTGGTGTGTGGCGCCGACGCACCCTGGCGTGATATCGAGACAAGCAGTCGAACATGAGTATCCATCTGGAACAGGAAGTCGCCGAGTACAGCGAGCGGCGGTTGCGGCTGGCGACTGCGATCACCGACTACGCCGACTGGCTCGACCGCCAGCACGGCATCGATGCCGAACGCACCCTGCGCCTGGCCGACACCGCAGCAGGCCTGCGCCAGGACAAGCTGGTGGTGGCCTTCGTGGCCGAGTTTTCGCGCGGCAAGACCGAGCTCATCAATGCCCTGTTCTTTGCCAACCACGGCCAGCGCCTGCTGCCGTCCGACGCCGGGCGCACCACCATGTGCCCGACTGAACTGTTCTCGAATCCGGAAGAGGTGCCGAGCCTCTGCCTGTTGCCGATCGAAACGCGCCGCCGCGGCGAATCGCTGGCGCGTTTCAAGCACATGCCGATCGAGTGGTGCCGGGTCTTGCTCGATCCTGCCGATCCGCGCCAGTTGCAGGAAAGCCTGAAAAAACTGACTGAAACCAAATCGATGCCGGCGGTGGATGCCATCGAAATGGGACTATGGAACGGCGAGGACGCCAGCGAGCGCCACTTGCTGCGCGCCGACGGTACCGTGGAGGTGCCGGCCTGGCGCTACGCCATGGTCAATTATCCCCATCCGCTGTTACAGGCCGGGCTGACGATCCTGGACACCCCGGGACTCAATGCGCTGGGCGCCGAACCCGAGCTCACCCTGTCGGTGATTCCGAATGCGCATGCGGTGATGTACCTGCTGGCCACCGATACCGGCGTGACGCGCTCGGATCTCGAAATCTGGCAGAAACACGTCCACCGCCATTCCAACTACCACGTGGCGGTCCTCAACAAGATCGACATGCTGTGGGACGAACTCAAGAGCGACGCCGAAGTGCAGGCGACCATCGAACGCCAGGCCGAAGAAACCGCGCGCGTACTGAAGCTGCCGCGCAGCCGTGTGTTCACCGTGTCGGCGCAAAAAGCGCTGGCGGCCACGATTCGGGGAGATGTGGCGCTGCGCGTGCGTTCCGGTATCGAATCGCTGGAGTATCTGCTGGCGCATCAGGTGATCCCGGCGCGACGCGACATGCTCTACCATGCGGTCAGCCGCGAAGTGGCGGCGCTGCTCGACGAGAGCCGGACCGATCTGGCCGCGCGACTCAAACGCAGCAGCGACGAACTGATCCAGCTGACCCAGTTGTCGGGCAAGAACCGCGAACTGATCGAACAGACGCGCGCCAGCCTGCAACAGGAGAAGGACAGTTACGACGCCACCGCCGACCAGTTCCGCGCGACCCGGAAAATGGTGCAGGGACAGGGTGAACATCTGCTGTCGAACCTGTCTGAAGATACGCTGGATACGATCCTGAAAGCGGCCCGCGACGCCATGGAAAACAGCTGGACTACACGCGGACTGACCAGCGGCATCCGCCACCTGAGCGAAGAAATGGGCGGCCGCTTCCAGCAGGCGACCCGTCTGGCGGACAACATGCTCGATGCGCTCGATCAGGCCTATATGCGGTTTCACCGCAAGCACAATCTGCCGAAGATGCAGGTGCCGCGGCTCGATCTGGGCGCCTACCGCAACCGGCTGGACGCGCTGACCCGCGAGACGGACGCCTTCTGCAAGGATCCCGCCAACCTGATGCTGGAAAAACGTTTCATGATCCGGCGTTTTTATGCCGGCCTGGCCGAGGAGGCGCGCAAGGCATTCAAGCTCGCGCGGCTGGAGGCGGAGCGCTGGCTGCGTATCGCGCTCGATCCCATCATGACGCGCATCCGCGAGCACAAACAGTATCTCGACACGCGGCTGGCCAGCCTGCAGCGTATCCTGGAAAACATGGGCACGCTGCACAGCCGCATGGCGCAGATCAAGCAGGAGATCAGCACGCTACGCCACGACAAGCTCGAACTCGCCCGCATGGCCGAGCAACTCGCGGCTTAGGGTTCCGCCAGACTTGACTAGCCGTTCAGGCGCTCCAGCAGTACCGAGGTCTTGTCCGGGTCGGTGTTCTTCAGCAATCGCTGCGTAGCCGAAGTCAATTCATCCAGGTGGGATTTCAGCACCTGCTGCTTGACCTGCAGCAGGCTGGCGGGCTGCATCGAAAACGTCCGCAGCCCCAGCCCCAGCAACAAGCGCGTCAGCAGCGGATCGCCCGCCATTTCCCCGCATACCGAAACCGGTTTGCCGGCCTTGTCGCCGGCTCGGATGGTCAGCTGGATGAGGTTGAGCACCGCGGGATGCAGCGGATCGTACAGATGCGCGACGCTGTCGTCGGCGCGGTCGATCGCCAGCGTGTACTGGATCAGGTCATTGGTGCCGATCGACAGGAAGTCGAGCTGCTCGGCGAAGAAGCTGGCCGAGAGCGCGGCGGCGGGAACTTCGATCATGCCCCCGAGCAGGATGCCTTCGTCGAATTTCAGCCCGTCCTTGCGCAGTGAGGCCTTGGCCTCGTCGATGCGTTGCAGGGTCTGCCGCAACTCCATGAAACTTGCCAGCATGGGAATGAGGATGCGTACCTGGCCATGGACCGATGCCCGCAGGATCGCGCGCAACTGGGCATGGAACAGGCCGGGTTCGGCCAGGCACAGGCGGATTGCGCGCAATCCCAGTGCCGGGTTGTCGGCCACGGTGTGGCCCCACGGCGCTTGCTTGTCGGCGCCCAGGTCAAGCGTGCGGATGGTGACCGGCTTGCCGTCCAGCGCCTCGGCCACCGCCTTGTAGGATTCGTATTGTTCTTCCTCGCTCGGCAGGTCGCTGCGGTTGAGGAAGAGGAACTCGCTGCGGAACAGGCCGATGCCGTGCGCACCCGCGGCCTTCACCGCGTCGATGTCGGAGAGCAACTCGATGTTGGCCATCAGTTCGACCGGCGTGCCGTCCAGGGTGGCCGATTTGCTGGTCTTCAACCGCTTGAGCTTGTCGGTATCGATGCGCCATTGATTCTGCCGCAGCCGGTATTCGGCCAGCACCGACTCGTCCGGATTGACGATCACCACGCCGTCGCGGCCATCGACGATCAGCAGGTCGTGGTCGCGGATCAGGCCGCGCCCATTGTGCAGCGCCATCACCGACGGCATGCCCATGCTGCGCGCCAGGATCGCCGTATGCGACGTGGTGCCGCCGAGATCGGTGATGAAGGCGGCGAAATGCACGTTCTTGAAGATGACCATGTCGGCCGGCGACAGCTCGTGCGCGACCAGGATGCGTTCGCTGTCGAAGTCGACGTCCAGCGGCAGGTGGCTGGGGTGGCCCATCAATGCCTTCAGCACGCGCTGAACCACCTGCACCACGTCTTCCTGGCGGCTGCGCAGATAGGCGTCGTCGATTTCCTCGAAGCGTGCCACCAGCGCTTCCATCTGCTGCGCCAACGCCCACTCGGCGTTGCACTGGGTTTCGCGGATCAGCTTCTTGGGCGCCTCGGCGATCATCGAGTCGCCGAGGAACATCAGGTGCATGTCGAGGAAGGCCGACAGTTCGGCCGGCGCATTGGGCGGGATGTGGCTGCGCAGGACCTCGAGCTCGGCGCGGGTGGCGAAGATGGCCTCGTCGAAGCGCGCCAGCTCGTCCTTGATGTACTTGCGGTCGAGCATGTATTGCGGCACTTCGACGCGCGCGTTGGAGGCGAGGTGCGCATAGCCGATGGCGATGCCGCCCGAGACGCCGATGCCGTGCAGCGAGAAGCTCACAGTTCCTCCCCGAAACCGCTGGAAATCAGGCCGGCCAGTGCGTCGATGGCTTCCACCTCGTCGTCGCCGTCGGTCTCCAGGGACACGGTCGTCCCCTTGGCCGCGGCCAGCATCATGACGCCCATGATGCTCTTGGCATTGACGCGACGGCCATTGCGCGACATGAACACATTGCTCTTGAAGCTCGACGCCAACTGCGTCAGCCGGGCCGACGGGCGCGCATGCAGGCCCAGTTTGTTGACGATTTCAACGTCCCGTTGCTGCATGGCACATGGTCTCGGAAATATGGTTGATGCTGTTGCGGCCGCCTTCGACGATGCGCTCGATGAGCTGCGGCAATGCCAGGGTATCGCGGTAGTTCAGCGCCTTCAGCAGCATCGGCAGGTTGACGCCGGAAACGCCTTCGATATGGGCGGGTTCGAGCAGGCGGCACAGCGTATTGCTGGGCGTGGCGCCGTACACGTCGGTCAGTACCAGGATGCCGTCGCCTTCGTCCAGCTCGGACAGGCGGGACTGCAAGGCCTTCTGCCGCTCGTCGGGGTCGGCATGGCCGATGAAATCAATCGTGGCGAGGCCGCGCGGGCGCTGTCCCAGCACGTGGGTGGCGCACTCGACCAGGCTGTCGGCAAGCGACCCGTGGGCGACGATGAGAATGCCTATCATGGGGTGGATGTCAGGCCAAAAACGACATTCTAGCGAAGCCGGGCTTTCATTGCTGGCGAGACATGGATTTGCCCGGCGGCGTCTACCGCCAGATAGTCGGCGATACCCAGCCGGGACGCGTTGTCGGCCAGCCGGGCGGCGCCGTCGATGAAGAGCGGTTTGGACAGCGCGTCCGAACGTGTCCCGGCATGATCGCCCGACACCAGGATCGTGACCGATTGCATGCCGGATGCCGGCCAGCCGGTGCGTGGATCGATCAGGTGGCAGTAGCGATGCCCACCGGCCTCGAAATAGCGCTGGTAATCGCCCGAGGTGCCGATTGCATCGCCGTCGTGCAGGTCCAGTGTCGCCAGCGTGCCGGGCTTGCGCGGGTGCTGGATGCCGACGCGCCATGGACGGTCGCCATGCTGTCCCAGCGCGATGACATTGCCGCCGATGTTCACCAGTGCGTTTTTGATGCCGTGGGATGTCAGGATGCGAACGGCCTCATCCAGTGCGTAGCCTTTGGCGTAGCCGCCGAGATCCAGCTGGACGGCCGGATTGTCGCTCCAGACCTGGTCGTGTTCGATATGCAGGTCTTCCATGCGCGGCGCTGCCTTCACCCAGCGTGCAATGGCGGCGGCATCCGGTACGTTCCCCTGCGGCGTGTCGGCATGGAATCCCCACAATGCAATCAGGTTGCCGATGGTTGGGTTGAACAGGTCGTTCGACCGGGCCGAAATCGTTTGGGCGTCACGCAGCATGGCGGCGAGCTCGGGGGAGACGGGAATGCGCGCCCCTTTGGCCAGTCCGGCGTTGAGCCGCGACAGTTCGCTCGGTTGCCAGGCATGCAATTGGTGATGCAGTGCATCGAAACGCGCCAGTACGGCGGCGATCGCCTGCTGGGCCTGCGTTTCCGGTGCGTCGTAGACACTGATTTCGACCAATGTGCCGAATACGTAGGATTGCTGCTGAACCAGTGGCGGCGAACTGCAGGCGGCCAGGGCGAGGGGCATGAGCAGCAGCCACAGAATGAGCCGTGCGATGCGTCCATTTAGGGCGCTGGCGTTCGACGTGGCAGGGTTCACAACAGCATTCTCAGCTTGCGGCCACCGGCAACGGAAAACCCCTCACGCTCATAAAACGCCAGCGTCCTGTCGAATTGCGGAAGCGGCGGAGTGGTGACTTCCAGCCGTTTCCATCCTCGCGCCGTGCCGTATGCCCTGGCTTCGGAAACCAGCCGCATTCCCAGACTGCGGGTGCGGTATGCCGGGCGAACGTACAGTTCCGGGATCGTGCCGAAAGCGCCTTCGGCATACAGCGCGTGGCATTCGCAGAGCGCCACGAAGCCGACCGGATCGCCATTGGCAGGCCGGACCACAAAGACGACATAGGTCCCGTTGGCCAGGTATGCCTCCAGTCTTGCGGTCGTTTCCTGGAGATTGAAGTTGAAAGCCTGGGTGTCGATCGCGTTCATGATTTCCACGAGCAATTCGCCGACCAGGACGGCAATCGCGGGGGCATCCTTCGTATGGGCCTGCCGGATCAGGATGTCGGCGGTCATCCCGGCGACTGTTCGGCGAGCCGGGTGTGCTCGACCGCGGCGATGAATTGTGCGGCAACGTCGTGCCCGGTCTGCGCGGCGATTTCCTGGAAACCGGTCGGACTGGTGACGTTGATTTCGGTGAGGCAGTCGCCGATCACGTCGAGCCCGGCGAGGAAGATGCCGTGGTGTTTCGCCCACGGCGCGATGGTTTCGGCGATCTCGCGGTCGCGCGCGGACAGGGGTTGCGCACGGGCCGTGCCGCCTGCGGCGAGGTTGCCGCGCGTTTCGCCCGCCAGGGGAATGCGCGCCAGCGCCCATGGCACCACCTCGCCGTCGATCAGGAGGATGCGTTTGTCGCCGTCCTTGATTGCCGGCAGATAGCGCTGCGCCATGATGGCGCGGCGACCGCGTTGCGTCAGTGTTTCGAGAATGGCGTTGCGATTGAGGTCGGATTGCGTCAGGCGGAAGATGCCGCTGCCGCCCATTTCGGTGAGGGGCTTGACGATGATGTCCTGGTGCTCGGCGAGGAAACGCCCGATATTTGTGGCATTGGCGGCAACCAGGGTGGGGGCGACGAATTGCGGAAAATTGAGGATCGCCAGTTTCTCGTTGAAATCGCGCAGGGCGGCCGGCCGGTTCAATACGTGCGCGCCATTGGCTTCGGCGATGCCGAGCAGATGGGTGGCCAGCAGATAATCGGTGTCCACCGGCGGGTCGGTGCGCATCACCACGGCGTCGAAATCCTTCAGGGCGCGAACATCGCTTTGCGTGGCGCGGTACCAATCGTCGTCGGCGCATATTTCAAGCGCGACGCTGGCCGTACAGGCGATGCCGCTTGCGATGTGCAATTGGCTGGCCTCGGCAGCGAACACGGCATGGCCGCGCGCCACGGCGGCGCGCATCATGGCCACCGAACTGTCCTTGTAAGGCTTGAGGCCGGCCAGGGGATCGACGATGAACAGCAGTTTCATGCAGCGGCAACCGCGTTTTCGGTGTTCTCGGCCTCGTTGAGCGCTTCGTCGAGCTCGATGCTGGCGGCCAGCATCGCCAGCCGCGCAATCACCCCGTAGGCGTAGAAGCGGTTGGGCGCGGCGTCGGGGTTGGCGCTGCGGTCGGGCGTCAGGCAGGTGTCGTCGAACGCCAGGGGCACGAAATGCATGCCGGGGCTGTTGAGGTTCTCGTCCGACCCGCGCCCGGTGTGCACGCGGTAGAAACCGCCGACGACGAAATGGTCGAGCATGTAGACCACCGGTTCGGCGACCGCGCCGTTGATGCTTTCGAAGGTATAGACCCCTTCCTGGATCAATACCTCGCTGAAGGCGAGCCCTTCCTTGCCGACCGCCATCTTGTTGCGCTGCTTGCGGTTGAGTTCGCGCACGTCGTCCGGCGATTTCACCGTCATGATCCCCATGCCATAGGTGCCGGCGTCGGCCTTGACGATGACGAAGGGCGGCTGGTCGATGCGGTACTCGTCGTATTTGAGCTGAATCTTGTCCAGCATCTCGCCCACTTTCTCGGCCAGGCATTCTTCGCCCTGGCGCGCCTGGAAGTCGATCTTGCCGCAGTGGTTGAAATAGGGGTCGATCAGCCAGGGGTCGATGCCGACCAGCCGGGAGAATTCGCTGGCGACGTGCTGGTAGGCCGCGAAATGGCTCGACTTGCGGCGGGTCGCCCAGCCGGCGTGCAGCGGCGGCATGATGGTCTGCTCGATGCCCTTGAGGATATCGGGCACGCCCGCCGAAAGGTCGTTGTTGAGCAGCACTGCGCAGGGGTCGAAGCCCTCCAGCCCGACGCGGTCGCCCTTGCGGACGAGCGGCTCCAGCGTGAGACGCCCGCCGGCTGGCAGTTCCAGCGTGGTCGGCTGGGTGATCTCGGGAATCAGGGTGCCGATGCGCACGATCAGACCGGTCTGGCGCAGGATGTGCGCGAGCACCGCGACGTTCTGCAGGTAGAAGGTATTGCGCGTGTGGTTCTCCGGGATCAGCAGCAGGCGCTGGGCGTCGGGGCAGATCTTTTCCACCGCGCCCATTGCCGCGTGGATGGACAGCGACATGAACGACGGGTTGAGGTTGTTGAAGCCGCCCGGAAACAGATTGGTGTCGACCGGGGCCAGCTTGAAGCCTGCATTGCGGATGTCAACCGAGGTATAGAACGGCGCCGACTGTTCCTTCCATTGCTGGCGAAACCAGTGCTCGATGGTCGGCTGGGCATCGAGCAGGCGTTTTTCCAACTCCAGCAGCGGGCCAGTGAGTGCAGTGGTGAGGTAAGGAACCATAGAATAGGGCTTTCGAAGAAGGTTTTATTTTAGGCCAAGCCGGATGTTTGACATCGTTTTGTTTCAGCCCGAGATTCCGCCCAACACCGGCAACCTCATCCGCCTTGCGGCCAACACCGGTTGCCGCCTGCATCTGGTCGAGCCGCTGGGCTTCGACCTGTCGGACAAGCAGGTGGCGCGCGCCGGGCTGGATTACCACGACATGGCCTGCGTCACGGTGCATGCCGGCTGGGACGCGGTACAGGTGGCCCTGGCCGACCGGCGCTGGTTTGCGCTCACCACCAAGGGCAGCGCACGCTATGCCGATATCGCCTTTCGGCCGGACGACGTGCTGCTGTTCGGCCCGGAGTCGCGCGGCCTGCCTCCGGATATCCTGGGACAGTTCGACGCGGGCCATCGCCTGCGCCTGCCGATGCTGCCTGGCTCGCGCAGCATGAACCTGTCCAATGCCGTCAGCGTGGTCGTGTTCGAGGCCTGGCGCCAAAACGGCTTTACGGGCGGCGCCTAAGCCCGCAGCACGTAAGGCTGCATCCTCTCGCATACCTTGGACATCACCTGTCTCGATTGACTCGCCTGGCGTCCCATGGTTCGGGTCTTGCCTGTCTGCGCGTGAATTCCAGATAGGTCGCGGCGCTAAAGTTTACGTGGGGGAAGACGATATTAAAGATAACGTTATCTATATATGTCATTTATCTTGAATGGTCCGCCGGATAACGTATCGAGAAATAACAGATAGTTGAGGAAGGTATGCGCGTCAATTTGCCCATTACGAATAGTGAATATGAATTGAGCGACGGCGTGTCGCTGGTCTCCAGGACCGATCTGAAGGGGCGAATCATCTACGCAAACCTCGCCTTCATGGAGGCAAGCGGCTTTAGCGAAGCCGAATTGCTCGGGAAACCCCATAATCTTGTCCGCCACCCGGACATGCCGGAAGAAGCGTTTTCGGATCTCTGGGCTACCGTGAAAGCCGGCTTGCCCTGGAGCGGCGTGGTGAAGAACCGACGCAAGAATGGGGATTTCTACTGGGTGTTCGCCAACGTGACGCCGGTGCATGAAAACGGCGCGACGAACGGTTACCTGTCGGTTCGAACCAAGCTGTCGCGGGCACAGATAGCTGAAGCCGAGCACCTTTATCGCCAATTCAAGGAGGGCCGGGCGGACCATATGGCGATCCGGCATGGCATGGTCGTCCGTACAGGGCTGCTTGGCCGGTTGATGTCTTTCCGGCGTATTCCGGTCAATCAGCGCATTGCGTTGAGCACCGGGATCGGCGCGGCCTTGATGCTGGGGGTCGGCCTGTTCGGCGGGTGGGAAACCCGCGACCTGGCCAAGGCGGCCGGCGTGCAGAGTGCGTTACCTGCATTGATGGTGACGGCAGGCGGAATCGGTGCGCTCCTGACGCTGTCGTTCGGTTATTTCATCTCGCGCACGATCCTGCGTCCGCTGGACCGTGCGTTGGGCGTCGCACACGCGATCGCAGGCGGCGATCTGTCACTTCAGTTCGAGGTGTCAGCCTGGGACGAGACCGGCCAGCTGATGCGTGCGCTGACCCAGATGAAGGCCAACATGGTCGGCGCGGTGTCCGATATCGGCTTGAACGTCGAGAGCATCAGGATTGCGGCCAGCGAGATCGCTTCCGGCAACGCAGACCTGTCTGGGCGTACCGAATCGCAGGCATCGAGCCTTGAGGAAACCGCCAGTTCCATGGAAGAGCTCACCAGCGCGGTGAAGCAGAATGCCGAGCATGCGCGCCATGCCAACCAGCTGGTCGGCTCGACTGCCGAGATTGCTGCCAAGGGCGGGGCGATGGTTGGACAGGTGGTCGACACCATGGCCTCGATCAGTGCCAGTTCGAAGAAAATTGCCGATATCATCGGCGTGATCGACGGTATCGCCTTCCAGACCAATATCCTGGCGCTGAACGCCGCCGTGGAGGCGGCGCGCGCCGGGGAACAGGGGCGCGGTTTCGCCGTGGTCGCGGGCGAAGTCAGGAGCCTGGCGCAGCGTTCCGCCGGCGCCGCCCGCGAGATCAAGTCGCTCATTGGCGATTCGGTGGAAAAGGTCGATCTGGGCAGCAAACTGGTGGGCGAAGCGGGCGGGGCCATGGAGGACATCGTCACTTCGGTGGAACTGGTGGCCGAACTCATGAGCGGGATTGCCACGGCAAGCCAGCAGCAGAGCGCCGGCATCGAGCAGGTCAATCAGGCAGTCGGGCAGATGGACGAAATGACCCAGCAGAATGCCGCGCTGGTGGAGCAGGCCGCAGCGGCGGCAGAGAGCCTGCATGAGCGGGCGGACAAACTTGCCCAGGCGGTAAGCATGTTCCGCCTGCAGCGTGGTGGAACGTCAGTCCGACCCGAGCGTGCCGCGCGGCCGGTTTTGCACATGTCGGCCCGGACGACCCGGATGCCGGACGCCTCCAGGGCCATACCGGAAAAGCGGGCGGCCGCGCGCTAGCCAAGGCCGCCTGCCGCTATCAGGTGCAGGCGGTTTGGTCGATAATCGTGGCGCCCTGCCCGCTGCGAGCCTGCAGCCAGGCGATCAGTTCGTTCAAAGGAAGAGGCCGGCTCAGGTGGTAGCCCTGGGCTTGCTCGCATCCCATGCTGGCCAGCAGGGCCAAGGCTTCCGCATCCTCCACGCCTTCCGCGATGACGCGCAGTCCCAGGCTGTGGGCCAGGGCGACAGTGGACCGCACGATGATCGCGTCCTGGGTGTTGCCGTTCATGCCCATGACGAATGAACGGTCGATCTTCAGGGCGCTGAGCGGGAGGCGCCTCAGATAGGCCAGGGAGGAATAGCCTGTGCCGAAATCGTCGACGGCGATGTTCACGCCCATGGCCGCGATTTCCTGCAGCAACGCGACCGAACTGTCCGGGTCGTGCATCAGGGCGGTCTCGGTCAGTTCCAGCTCGACTTCCTGTTCTGGGATGCCATGCCGGGTGATGGCATCCGCAAGCCGGGCCACGTAGTGGGCGTCCATCAGGTTGCGTACGGAAAGATTGATGGCCACGGGTTGCGTATACCCCAGGTCGTGCAGGCGCCGTTTGTCCGCCAGCGCCAGGTCCATGATGGCGGTCGTAAAGGGGTGGATGACGTCGTTCATTTCCACCAGATGGATGAAGGCGCCGGGATACAGCAGACCGCGGCGGGGGTTCTGCCAGCGCACCAGCGCCTCGAAACCGGTAACCTGTCCGCTCGCAATGTCCAGCTTGGGTTGGTAGTGAAGCACCAATTCCCCGCCTTGGACCGCCTGCACCAGTTCGCTGGCGAGGGCGAGACGGTCCGGGCTGTAATTGTCGAAACTGCGGTCGTAGACCACGACACCGGCCGTCAGTGTCTTCGCCTGATACATGGCCACATCCGCCGCCCGCAACAGCGCATGGCTACTCTCGCCGTGTTCCGGGTGGTACGCCACGCCCACGCTGACGCCAACCTGCAAGGCCATGCCATCCACCATAAAAGGCCTGCGCAGCACCGTCGTCACATGTTTGGCCAGCGTGACGGCATCGGTTTTGTCATGCAGTCCCGTGAGCAGTACGGCGAATTCATCTCCACCCAGGCGACAAACCAGGGCATGCGTGCCAGACAGGGCGTCTTGCAGCCGCGGGCCGATATGCGTCAGCAGGTGATCGCCAACGTGGTGACCCAGGGTGTCATTGATTTCCTTGAAGTGGTCCAGATCCAGTAGCAGGAGTGCGGTCAGCCCGTCGGGAGCCTGCTCGATCCGGGCGGCGAATTCCTCATGCAGGACCGAGCGATTGGGCAAAGCGGTGAGACTGTCGTGTTTGGCCTGGAAGCCCAGGCTGACGACATGGCGCGAATTGGCGATGGCCAAGGCGACGGTATTGCTGAAGGCGTTCAAGGTTTCCAGTTCCACATCGCTGAAGGTCCGCTGCTCGCGGTATGCCAAATTGATGCAGCCCAGTGCCTGCTCGTGATAAATCATGGGAATGATGAGTGCCGAGTTCAGATTCGCCGCTATCAAAACATTCTTCAGATCAGTCGGAACACGGTCGTCGTGGGAAAGATCGTTGCTGGCCAGCAAGCGCTTTTGAGTCACCGCCTGGCCGCTGTGGCTTCCCGCTACGGGCAGATTGACGATCAGCCGCAATATCCGCTCCTCGAAGCCGCGATGGGCCACCAGGTCCAACCGGGCGGCATCCGCAGACAGCAGATAGATCGCGATACTCGGCGCATGGCTCAGGCCGAGCAGGGCCTCCATGGTTTCCTGGAGGATCGCATCCAGTTTCAGGGAGGCGTGCAGGCGATTGGACAACTGGTTGATGAGACGTAGATGTTCGTTGCGTTCGATCAGGGCCTGGCGCGACAGCATCAATTCGGCCTCGGCTTTCTTGCGTTCGCTGATGTCGCGCACGGTCGCCAGGATGTGCGGTTCGTCCCCGATCGTGACGATGTTCAAGGTCACTTCCGCATCGAAGGGCGAGCCATCGTAACGTTGGTGGCGCCATTCGAAGAACTGGGTTTCACCGCCGAAGGCCGCCGTGATTTTTTCCTGCGCCTTGGTCTTGGACAGGCGGCCATCCGGCTGGAACTCGGGGGAATACCGATAAGGCGTGGTGCCGATGATCTGCTCGCGCGTGCAGCCGAACATCTCCAGCGTGGCCGGGTTGCAATCCACGAAGTACTCCCCCTTCATCAGGAAGATGCTGTCGCCCGCACGTTCGAACAGGGTGCGATAGCGCGCCTGGCTGTCGCGCAGACTGGCCTGGGTCTGCTTTTGCGCAGACAGATCCGCTGCGACTCCCAGGAAACCTTCGATTTTTCCATCCGGGCCATGCAAGGGGGTGACCGACAGCCGCACCGGAATACGGCTTCCATCCCTGCGCAGATAGGTCCACTCGCGCTCCTCGGATTGGCCGCGCCTGGCCTTGGCGACAAAGGCATCAAACCCGGGCTGGATCGGTTCGCCCAGTTCCTGGGTGAGCGCTGCCGCGTGCTGACGTATTTCGTCCGTGTCGTGGAAGAGGGCCGGCGTCTGCTTGCCGATCACCTCGTCCGCTGCATACCCGAGCATGCGCTGGGCTGCCGCGTTGAAGCTGACAATGATGCCGGCGGTATCGGTGGAGATGATGCTGTAATCGGCACTGTCCAAGACGGCCTGTTGCCAGGCGGAAAGATGCGCGACGGCTGCGTCGGACTCGATCTGGCGTGCCAGTGAGCGCCGATAGATCCATGTGCCGCCCAGCAGGAAGACGATGAGCAGCAGGCTGGCCAACAGCAGCCGCTGCAGCCAGTTGTATACGATGGCATGCCAGGGAATCAGCGAGCCGGCCAGCAGGCCATACTCGTCTATGCGTTCGTAGACGAGATAATGGTGTCCCTGATTACGCGGAAGATTGATACTCATCGCGCCGCGTTCGCGCTTCGCTGCGGCAAGCTGGCGAAGGGTTTCCGGCGAGACCGGCTGGCCATATGTACGTTGGATCGTGGCGCGTGGTTCGCCCGCGGGCAGCGGATAGAAATATTGCAGGTAATGGTCGTCGCGCAGCAGCCCCATCTGGATCTCGGGCGGCAGGGTCGTGTGCGCCCACAAGGTGGTACCGCCCTCGATCGAATACCCGGCCGTCATGACTGCGACCAGCCGGCCCTGCGAATCGAGAATGGGCACCCGCACAGGGTTTACCCAGAGATTCAAGGCTTTCATGTAGTACGGCCGGCCGAGCTGGATATGGCCGGAACGGATACAGGCGAGGAAACTGTCGCGGGTTTCGGGTTGGTTCAGCAGGTTGGGCAAGGGTTTGCCATCCGGGACGCCACTGACCAGGATGAGTTGTCCATCGGGCCTGGCCAGCCCCAACCCGGCCATGCCCGGGTCGATCGATTTCATGCGCTCGATGAGTTCGCGCCCGCGGGAGGGTGATTGCAAAGCGCCCTGGGCGATGAGTTCGCTACCCAGGCCGCGCAGGACCAGTTCATAGTTTTTCAACGTGGTGCGCGTGTTCTGCACCAGGATGCTGTTGAAATAACGCAATTGCGCCTCGATATCCCGTTTCGCATCGAACCAATGCCGGGTAACGGCGATGAAATAAGCCAGCACGAAGAACCCGATCAAGGCATAGAACAGGCCGCGCAGAGGTCTGGGGTCGTTCTTGGATAGCGGTTTGACGGAGCTGCTCATGCTGATGGAGGCCTAGGGGGCGAATCCTTTGTTCGTTGTGTTGTGAGGCAGCCTGTCCGATGTGTAACGGACATTGTTAAATGGACTGTAGCCGGGCGCCTGCACTACGACAAGCGCCGTTTTAAGGTGGGCGTCGGGTCGATTCTGCCTGCGATATAGGCGAGGTGGCTTTCGAAAGGCGTGAGGCCGGCGCTTTAAAACTCGGTCTTGATTTCCCGGTTCAGCAGGGTGTCGACCGCATGAGCGGCAGGCATGCCATCGAACAATACCTGGTAGACCGTATGGGCGACCGGCATGTCTACGCCGAGTTCGTCGGCCAGTGCGGCGACTTCGCGTGCGGTGGTGACGCCTTCGGCCACATGGCCAAGTTCGCGGAGGATGGCATCGAGCGGCAGGCCGCGGGCAAGCCGCAGGCCGACTTGGCGGTTGCGCGACAGATCGCCGGTGGTGGTGAGAATCAGATCGCCGAGGCCCGACAAGCCCATGAAGGTTTCGAAGTGGCCGCCGAGCTTGACGCCGAGGCGGGTCATTTCGGCGAGGCCGCGGGTGATCAGTGCGGCGCGGGCGTTGTGGCCAAGCTGCAGGCCATCGCAGATGCCGGCGGCAATCGCCATGACATTTTTCAGCGCGCCGCCGAGTTCGACGCCGATGACATCGTCATGCGCATAGATGCGCAGGCGCTGGCCCGACAGGCTCTCTGCCAGATGTTGTGCCAAGGCGGTGTCGTGGCAGGCCAGCGTAAGTGCGGTGGGATAGCCCTGCGCAACTTCCTGGGCAAAGCTGGGGCCCGACAGCACGCCGGTTTGAGCGTGCGTGGGGAGCAGCTCGGCGACGAGTTGATGAGGCAATTTCCGGCTGCCGGGCTCGAAGCCTTTGCTGACCCAGATCAGCGGCGGCAGACTGGTACGGGTGGCCAGAGCGGCCAGGGTCGGGCGCAGGCCGCCGCTGGGGACGGCGAGGACGATGAGGTCGGCCGCCTCGACGGCGGAGCCGAGATCGGGATTGAAGTGCAGCGCGTCCGGTAATCGGCAGTCAGCCAGATAGCGTGCATTGACGCGGGTCGTACGCATGGCGTCGAGTTCGGCCGCATTGCGTCCCCACAGGGTGACGGTATGGTGGGGGGCCCAGCTGGCTGCCAGCGCGGTGCCCCATGCGCCGGCACCCAGTACCGACAGCTTCATTGCCCCCAGACCTCTTGCATCAATATCCAGCCGGTCAGGCCGTTGGCATGTTTGACCGGCAGCCAGCCGGTGGCGTCGGGTTTGCCGGTGACGTCGAGCAGCACGCCGCGTGTGGCACGAAACACAGGGGCGGCATCGGCCCGCGGCTGTTGCCGGACGGTGCCGGTTTCAGCCTTGACGATCACGCTCCGGGGACCGTCGAGGGCTGATTTCTCGATCCATGCCAGCCGGCCGGTGTAGTCGCGCACCTTGACCCAGGCTGCGGTGTCGACGACGACTTCGAGCGGCAGGCCGCTCCCCGCAACAGCCAGCTTGCCGGCTGCGGTCGAGGGGGCGTCGTACAGCACGGTCGCATGTCCGGTGCTGCGGTATTCCAGTGCGCTGGCCGGATCCGCCAGTGCAAACAGCAGGCTGCCTGCGAGCAACAGGCCGGGGCGAAACCGTCGCACGGTCAGCACGTCCGCTTCAATGGGTTTGCGCAGGCGCGGCCTGCTGCTGCGCCTGCTGTTGCTGCAGGAACAGGGCTTCGAAGTTGACCGGATTGAGCAGCAGCGGCGGGAAGCCGGCGCGGATCACCACGTCGGACACGGTCTCGCGCAGATAGGGAAAGACGATGTTGGGGCAGCCGATGCCCAGGACCATGGGCAGCTGGTCCTGCGGCACGTGTTCGATGCGGAAGATGCCGGCCTGGGTGCATTCGACCAGGAACATGGTCTTGTCGCCGGTTTTAGCGGTGACGGTGACGGTGATGCTGGCGTGGTACAGGTCTTCGCCGAGTGCGCGGCTTTCGGTCGACATGTTGACGTCGATCTGCGGGGCTTCGCGCTCCAGGTAGATGGCAGGTGCGTTGGGCACTTCCACCGACAGATCCTTGACGTAGAGCTTTTCGATGTTGAATACGGGTTGTTGCGCGTCGGCCATGATGTCTCCCTGAATAAGAAAACCGGAGCCTGCGCTCCGGGGATGGGCCTATTTTACACGGGCTTTAAGTCGCCTCCATGAATCTGCCGCGCGATGACGGGACCTGCTTCGCAACCTTATTGGACGCCTTGCGACGCCAGCCAGCGTTTCAGCGCATGGGCTTCCATCGCACCCGAGATGCGCGCGGCCTCGACGCCATTCCGGAACAGGATCAGGCTGGGGATGCCTTTGATGTGGTGGCGCATCGACACCTGCGGATGGGCTTCGGTATCGACCTTGGCGAAGCGTGCACGCGTGCCCATCTCGGCGGCCACCTGCTGGAACACCGGCGCCATCATCTTGCAGGGGCCGCACCAGCCGGCCCAGAAATCGACCAGAACTGGCAGTCCGGCCTTGGCGATGAAGCGGTCGAACGTGTCGGCGGTGAGATCCACGGGTTTACCCGGCAGCAAGGGCGTGCCGCATTGGCCGCATTTGGGCCCGTTGGACAGCCGATCGTCCGGCACGCGGTTGATGGCGAGGCAGTGGGGGCAGGCAAGTTCCATCGGGATTCCTTGAAGCGAATGATCTTCGCTTCAAGGTGGGGCGCGATGCCGGAAATTCAAGCGTGTTCCGGCAGGTGGCGCAATCAGGCGCGGTTCAGCAGCGGCACCAGTTCGCCCGCGGCGTCGAGTGCGGACGTGTCATCGAAGCCGCCGACGTGGGTGTCGCCGATGAAGACCTGCGGGACGGTACGACGGCCGCCGGTGCGCGTCATCATTTCCTCCTGCTTGGTCGGGTCGAGATCGATGCGGATCTTTTCGATTTCGGTGACGCCGCGGCTCTTCAGCAGCCGCTCTGCGGCGACGCAGTATGGACAGACGGCGGTGCAATACATGACGACTTTGGCCATGGGGCCTCCTTGTTTGGGGATTACTTGGCGACAGGCAGGTTGGCGCGTTCCCACGCCAGGATGCCGCCCGCCTGGTTGTACACGGTCTCGAAACCGGCCTTTTTCAGCAGGTTGCAGGCGCGCGCCGAGCGCTGGCCGCTACGGCAGGTGACGAGGATGGGTTTGGCCTTGAATTTCTCGAGTTCCTGGAGACGGCCGGACAGCTGGCCGAGCGGAATGTGCTTGGCCCTGGGAATGTGGCCGGTGGCAAATTCCTTGTCCTCGCGCACGTCGAGGATCAGCGCGTCGTCGTTGAAAAGGCGGGTGGCTTTCAGCGTGTCGGCTTCCTCGATGCCGGAGAGCTTGCCGCCGATGAAGGACCACACCAGCATGGCGCCGGATACGCCGGCCACGGCCACCAGCATCCAGTTCTGCTGCAGGAATTGAATGTCCATGCCCCCTCCTTACAGCCCGCAGCCCGGTTTGACGCCCGCCTTCTTCAGCATGATGTCCATCGGGCAGAAACGGGTGATGCCGGACTGGAACAGGTTGAAGCCGACGAAGGCGGTGAACCACAGCCACGACAGGCGGGTCATGTCGACGCTGCCGGAAAAGTGTGCCAATGCCAGCGACAGCATGATGAAAAATCCGGCGATGATGCGGACCATACGTTCAACGGTCATGATGAAACTCCTGCTTTCGGTGAAGAATGTTTACGGTAGTTGGCAGCGTAATACAGCACGGGAATCACCACCAGCGTCAGCAAGGTGGAGACGAAAATGCCGAAAATCAAGGATACCGCCAGTCCAGAGAAAATCGGATCGTCGAGTATGAAGAAAGCGCCCAGCATGGCGGCCAGCCCAGTCAGCACGATGGGCTTGGCCCGGGTGGCCCCGGCCTGGATCACTGCTTCCTGGAAATCCATGCCCGCGGCCGCCTGCTCGTTGATGAAATCGACCAGCAGGATCGAGTTGCGCACGATGATGCCGGCCAGAGCAATCATCCCGATCATCGACGTGGCGGTGAACTGCGCGCCGAGCAGGGCATGGCCCGGCATCACGCCGATGATCGTGAGCGGGATCGGCGCCATGATGACGAGCGGGGTCAGGTAGCTCTTGAATTGCGCGACGACCAGGATATAGATCAGCATCAGCCCGACTGCATAGGCGAGCCCCATGTCGCGGAAGGTCTCATAGGTGACCTGCCACTCGCCGTCCCATTTCAGGCTGAATCCGGTGTAGGGATCGGCGGGCTGGTGGATGAAGTACTCCGACAGCGTGCCGCCCTGCGCCAGCGGTTTGTCTTTCAGTGCGCCGCGCATTTCGAACAGGCCATACAGCGGCGAATCCAGCTTGCCGCCCGTGTCGCCGACCACGAAGACCACGGGCAGCAGGTCCTTGTGGTAGATGGTTTTTTCGCGTGCGCTCGGCATCACTTCAATCAGCTCCGACAGGGGCACCAGGTTGCCGTCGTTACCGCGCACCGTCAGTTTCAGTAAATCGTCGAGCCCGCTCTGACGTTCAGGCGGCAGGGTGATGCGCACCGGAATTTCGTACTTGGCGCCGCTGCCGTGGATGGGCGTGACATTCTCGCCCGACAGCCCCATCTTCATCGCCGCGACGATGTCCTTCTGTGCCACGCCGGCGACCGCGGCCTTGTTTTGCAGCACGCGCAGCACGAAGCGCTGGGCATCGTCTTCGACCGTGTCGTCGATGGCGACGATGCCCTTGGTTTTCTCGAAAACGCTGCGTACCTGCTTGGCAACCTGGATCTGTGCGTCGTAATCGGGGCCGTATATTTCGGCCACGATCGGTGACATTACCGGCGGCCCGGGCGGCACCTCGACCACTTTGACGTCGGCACCGTGCTTCCTGGCGATCGCTTCGACCACCGGACGGATCGCCTGTGCAATTTCGTGGCTCTTGCGGTCGCGGTCGTGTTTGTCGAGCAGGTTGACCTGCAAATCCCCGACCTCGGGGCCTGAGCGCAGGTAATACTGTCGCACCAGGCCGTTGAAATTGATCGGTGCAGCGGTGCCGGCATAGGCCTGATAGTCGGTGACTTCAGGGACTTGCGCAACCGCCGTGCCCATTTCGCTCAGCACCTGGGCAGTCTTTTCCAGGGGCGTGCCAATCGGCATGTCGACGATGATCTGGAATTCGGACTTGTTGTCGAACGGCAGCATTTTCAGGATGACGAGCTTGACCATCGGCAAGGCGACCGACAGCAGAATGGCGACGCCGATCCCCAGCCACAGCTTGCGACGCGCACCCTTGCCCTCGCTGCCGCGCAGGAAAGGCGTGAGGCGGGCGCGGAACAGGGCGAGCAACTTGTTGTCGCTTGTCGCGTGTGCGCCGTGCGCTTCTTGCTTGATCAGTTTCAGCGCCAGCCAGGGCGTGACGATGAAGGCGATGGCGAGCGAGATCACCATGCCGATCGAGGCATTGATCGGAATCGGGCTCATGTACGGGCCCATCAGGCCGCTGACGAAAGCCATGGGCAGCAAGGCTGCGATCACGGTGAGGGTGGCGAGGATGGTCGGCCCGCCCACTTCGTCGACTGCACGCGGAATGATCGCTTCGAGGCCATCGTGGTCCAGATTCATGCGACGGTGAATGTTTTCCACCACCACGATGGCGTCATCGACCAGGATGCCGATCGAGAATATGAGTGCGAACAGCGACACCCGGTTGAGCGTGAATCCCCAGGCCCACGAGGCGAACAGCGTGGCCGCGAGCGTCAGCAGCACTGCGGCACCGACGATCAATGCTTCGCGCTTGCCGATGGCGAACAGCACCAGCAAGACGACCGAGGCCGTCGCGAAAATCAGCTTCTGGATCAGCTTCTTGGCCTTGTCGTCGGCGGTGGCGCCGTAGTTGCGGGTGACGCTGACCTCGACGCCTTCTGGCAAGACACTGTTTTGCAGGCTGTTGACGCGTGCGATGACCTTTCTGGCCACGTCGACTGCGTTCTCGCCGGGCTTCTTGGAAATCGCCAGTGTGACCGCCGGGTAGGTCTGGCCATTGTCGGCCTTGTTTTTTCCGCCGGCGCCAGGGCCATGCCAGACGTAGCGGGTGGGCTGGTCGGGGCCGGCCGTCACGCTCGCCACATCGCTGATGTAGACCGGGCGGCCCTGTGCAACGCCGACGACAAGTTGACGGACGTCGTCGGCGCCGGTGAGGAAGGTTCCGGTCTGGACGAGAATTTCCTGGTTGTTCGAGACCAGCGTGCCGGAGGGTTGGGCGGCGTTGGAGACCTGCAGCGCGTCGCGGATGTCCTTGGGTGTAATGCCGAATGCGGCCATGCGATCGGGATCCATCATCACCCGCACGGCGCGGCCGGGGCCGCCGATGGTCGTGACTTCGCGGGTGCCGGAAATGCGCTTGAGTTCGATTTCGGCCGCGTGGGCGGCCTGCTCCAGTTCGTAGGCGCCGCGGTTCGGATCGCGCGTCCACAGGGTGACGGTGACGATCGGCACGTCGTCGATGCCGAGCGGTTTGATGATGGGCTCGCCGACGCCAAGCTCGGGCGAGACCCAGTCACGATTGGCCTGGATGGTGTCGTACAGCCGCACCAGCGCCTGGGTGCGGTCCTGGCCGACCAGATACTGCACGGTCAGAATCGCCATGCCGGGCTTGGAGACCGAGTAGATGTGCTCGATCCCGGCGATCTGCGACAGCACCTGTTCGGCGGGCGTTGCCACCAGGGCTTCGACGTCCTTGGCCGACGCGCCGGGGAAGGGGATGAACACGTTGGCCATGGTCACGTTGATCTGCGGCTCTTCCTCGCGCGGCGTGACCAGAATGGCAATCAGGCCCAGCAGGGCCGCGATCAATGCGATCAGCGGCGTGAGCTGGGACGTGAGGAAGAAACGGGCGATGCGTCCGGAGAGTCCCATGCGTCTGTCCGTTTACTTGGCTGGCTGGTTGGCGGCGCTTTTGGCGTAGATGCCCGCCTTGACCGGCTCGAGCGCAATGACGTCGCCCGGGTTCAGCCCGGCCAGCACTTCCACCTGCCCGCGTGCGTTCGGCGTACCCAGTCGGACCTGCCGCAGGCTTACCTTGCCCTGATTGACGACATAGACTGCGGTGATTTCAGAACGCCGGACGACGGCGCTGAGCGGGATGGTGAGCTTGCGCGCGCTGGCCATGGAGAAATGCGCACGCGCGAACATCCCGGGAATGACGCCTTCCACGTCGGCAGGCAGGTCGATGCGCACCTTGACCGTGTGGGTGGCCACGTCGGCGGACGGCAGCACGGTGATGCCGGTGGCGGCAATCCATTTGTTGAGCGAGGGAATCTCGACTGCGACGCGCGGTGCAGCCTTGACCTCGGCGAGCTTATATTGCGGGATGTTGGCAATGACCCGCATGTCCTTGGGGTCGAAGCCGGTCATCAGCGGTTTGCCGGGCGTAACGGTTTCGCCGACTTCGACATGGCGGGCGGCCACAATTCCGGAAAACGGCGCGGTGATCACGGTGTAACCACTGACCGCTGCAGTTTGTCCCGCGCCGGCGCGGGCAGCGCGGGCGGCCGCCTCGGCTGAGCGGTACTCGGCCGTGGCGCGATCGAGCGCGGCCTGACTGATGAATTTCTGCTGGAACAGTTGCTGCTGGCGTTCGTAATTGGCGCGTGCATTCTCCAGCGTGGCGGTAGCCTGGGCCACTTGTGCCTGGCTGCCCGTCGCGGCCGAGGACAACTCCTGGGCAGACAGCCGTACGATCACCGATCCTGCCTTGACGTAATCTCCCGCATCGAAATTGACCGCGGCCACGCGTCCCGATACCTGGGCCGCGACGGTGGACTGCTTGACGGCCTCGACGGTGGCTTCGGTGCTGTAGCCTGTATCCGTCATCTGGTAATTCACCGTGGTGGTGGTAAATGGCAGGGCAGCCCAGGCGGGTTGCGAAACGAGTACGGCACAGGCCAGCAGGCAGGCAAACTTAGACACTGACGCATCTCCCGAAAAATCGTCCATTAGTATAGTCTAATATATTATTTAATTCAATAACTTGTGATGGACGTGGTGACTCGTTCTGGCTTGTCATGCGCACTCGCTCAGTGAGGTTTCCCCTCGGTCGCCCCGGCAGCGAGGGGGCTGTACGGAATATAAGCTTAGCCCGTCTCACCTCGTGGCATGCAGATCCGATTCGCTCAGGCACTACGCTTCTTCTTGCGGCCGCCGGCCGGAGATGAAATGTCGTGTACTAGGTGCAAGGGGGCCACGAGTGGAGGCATGGAGCTCCCCGTGATATCTGACAGGCGATAAAAATCCAGGGTGGCCAAGAAGCTTTTGCGTGCCTCGATCAGAATGGATTTCAGCGCGCATGCCGGCAGCATCGGGCAATTCTGGTGCTCGGCGCTGAAGCATTCCGCGATGTCCATGTTGTCTTCGGTGTCCCGTACCAGATCGCCTACGTTGATCATGTCTGGTGATCTGGCAAGCCGCATGCCACCCCCCTTCCCACGCACCGTCACGATGTAGCCGCATTGCGCCAGGCGATGTACCACCTTCATCAGGTGCGTGGAGGGGATGTCGTACTCCTGCGCAATGTCGGCAATGGTCGCCAAGCCGTTTGGGTGACGAGCCAGATAAATCATCACACGCAAGGAAAAGTCCGTGAATTTGGTCAGCCGCATGGCATCTCCTTCGGTCTGCGTTATGCCATGTGGCGTTGTGCTGGATGCTCCGATTGACACGTCATTATATCTGGCCGCGTCTGGCCGTGCGCCCGGCCTCGGATTGGCACTTTATAACCATTAGGAAATTGAAGCCCAGGTCCTTGTCATATGGCATTTGTTAAGATATATTTCATATATATCTTAAAGGGAGGCCATATGAAAAAAGGATTTCACCGTCGAATCAGCATCAACCGCGGCGCGGCCCTGTTGTGTCTGGGGGTGGCTTTGGGTCATCCCATGCCCGGGTATGCCGACAAGCACACGTTCGAGATGACGATCGAGGACACCAAGATCACGCTGGTCGACAAGCAGCAATTCCACACATTCGCCTTCAATGGTCAGGTGCCGGGCCCCTTGATTCATGTCAAGGAAGGCGACGAGCTCACCGTCAACGTCAACAATCTGACCACGTTGCCGCACACGATTCACTGGCACGGCATGTTGCAAAAAGGAACCTGGCGCATGGATGGCGTGCCGGACACCACCCAGTCTGCGATCAAGCCTGGCGACACCTTTACCTACAAGTTCATTGCCGAGCCGTCCGGCACCATGTGGTACCACTGCCATGTCAACGTCAATGAGCACGCGGCGATGCGCGGCATGTGGGGCCCCTTTATCGTCGATCCGAAAACGCCCAAACCGATCGAGAAGAAGGTGACGAAGGACTACATCCTGATGTTGTCCGACTGGGCGTCGAAATGGGCTTTCAAACCGGGTTACGGCGGCGTCCCCGGGGATGTGTGGGATTACTTCACGCTCAACGGCAAGGCGTTTCCCGATTCGCAACCACTTCGGGTGAACAAGGGCGACGTGGTGCGGATCCGCCTGATCGGCGCGGGCGAGCTGACCCACTCCATCCATATCCACGGCCACGTCTTCCAGGTGGCCTTCAAGGATGGCCGTCCGCTGCCCATGCCCTACGAGGCAGACACCATCATGGTCGGCCCGGGCGAACGCTACGACCTCATCCTGACCGCCGACAACCCGGGTCGCTGGATGGTGCATGACCACGTCGACTCCCACACGATGAACGGCGACAAGCCGATGGGCGGCCTGATGACGGTCATCGAATACAACGAAATCAACCGCAACGACCCGTTCTACGCCTGGAAGGACAAGGCGTTCGTGCCAGATTTCTACTACGAGGAGTCCCTGAAAAAGCCGTACGGCATGTACGACGCGCCGGCCTTCAAGGGCCAGGCCATTCAATAAGCGAAAGGATCGATGATGAAGTTATCTCTTCTGGCCGCATTGGCCATGGGGCTGGTCGCAGCTCCGGCATTCGCGGCAGACAGTGTCGGGGCTGGCATCCTGAAATCGCAATGCATCAGTTGCCACGCCATTGTAAAACCGGACAACGCCAGTCTCGACCGCCTGTGGGAGCGGAAGGGGCCGGACCTGTACTACGCAGGCAGCAAGTTCAACAAGCCATGGCTGGTGAAATGGCTGCAGGACCCCGCACGTATCCGGCCTGCGGGTGAGTTCTACACCAAGCATATCAAGGGCAGCGACAAGGAGGACGTCGTGGATGAATCCACCCTGACGCCGCATGTAAAGCTGTCGAAAGCGGATGCGGAGGCGGTGGCCGATGCGCTCATGGCGCTGACCGGCCCGGCAGATCGGGTGACCAAGGGCGCGTTCAAGGGCAACAAGGTGAGCATGTCCATGGGCGCGATGTTCTTCAACAAGCTCCGCGGCTGCGCCGCCTGCCATCAGGCCAAGCCCGGAACCGGCGGTTCCTCTGGGCCTGAGCTCTACACCGCAGGCGAGCGCCTGCAGCCCGATTACATCTACAGCTACATCAAGAACCCGCAGGCGATCGATCCGCACATCTGGATGCCCACGCTCAACCTGGCCGAACCGGATCTGCAACGACTGACGGGTTACATCCTGCAACTCAGCGCATCGGAGGGGAAATGAAAATGAATTTCGGTCCACGCATGCCCGCATTCCTGCGGGCAGGGCTCCTCGTGGCCACCTGTTTCGTGTCCGGCGGCCCTGCCTCGGCAGATGAGCCGTACACGCAGCGTGCGCTGCGAAACTACAACACCTACTGCGTTCAGTGCCACGGCATCAACCGCAATGGCAGAGGAATCAACAGTCGCGATATGTCGGTCCAGCCACGGGATCACAGCGACGCGAAGGGGATGGGCGACATTCCCAACGAGGAAATATTTCACGTCATCAAGGACGGCGGGCTGGCAGTGAACAAGTCGGTCCTCATGCCGGCCTGGGGCAACGTCATGAATGACGAGGAAATCAAGGAGTTGGTGGCGTATCTACGCTTTGTCTGCAACTGTGGTTCGGGTAAATAACAAGGAGCTTCAAAATGAAACAAAACAAGATGCTGGGGATGGCGCTGGCAGGCGTGACGGCATTGTCGATGCTGTCATTCCAGGCCGAGGCGAAAACGGTGCAAGTCACGCTGCACGCAACGGAAGTGGATTTGCCGATCGATAACAAGGGGACGATGTACCGAACCTGGACCTTCGACGGCAAGGTGCCGGGCCCAGTGGTTCGGGTTACCGAAGGCGACACGGTCGAGTTCACGCTGATCAACGACAAAACCAACAAGAATTCACACTCCATGGATTTCCATGCGGCGCGACTGGATGTGGTAAAGGACTTCGGGTCCATCAAGCCGGGCGAGGAGAAGCACTACACTTTTACCGCCAATTATCCAGGCGTGTTCTTCTACCACTGCGGCTCCGATCCGATGATCCAGCACATCGCACGCGGCATGTTCGGGACCATTATCGTCGATCCGAAGGATGCCCATGCCATGCCGAATGCGGATCGCGAATACGTGCTGATCCAGTCCGAGCTCTATCCGAACCCGGACGCCAAGGAAGACATGATGCAGAACAAGTGGAGCAACGTCATGTTCAACGGCGGTATCTTCAAGTATGACCCGGTGCACGATCCGGCAGCGACCCGTTGGTTGCAGGCCAAGCCGGGCGAGCGTGTGCGCGTCTACTTCGTCAACGCGGGTCCCAACGAGTTTTCATCCTTCCATCCGATCGCGGGAATCTGGGATGCGGTCTACCCCAGCGGCAACCCGCAGAACGTGGAGCATGGCCTGCAAAGTTTTGTCGTGGGACCGGGCGACGCAGCGACATTCGACCTGATCTCGCCCAAGGAAGGCGCCAATGCGATTGTGACCCACTCGCTGAAGGCTGCCCTCACGGGGGCCATTGCAGTGATCATGTTCAGCAATGATGCCGATCCCAACATGGGCCACGGCGAGCAGATCCTCGTTCGCTGATGGCAGGAAAGTGATGGGCGCCGAGTACCTGGCTGAGATGGGTGCTCGGCGCCCACTCAACATACGGAGATCCACCCATGAATGTCAAACGACAGTCGAACCCCGTCGTACGCGTGCTGGCGAATGTATCGTTCCTTGCCGTACTCGCCGGCGTCGCACCGGGATACGCCGCTCAAGCGGCAAGCCAGGATGGAGGCGTGCCTGCAACACATATCAGGATATCCGGCAACGACCGGCCGGATTCGCTCATACCGCGCAATGCCGAGGACAATTGGACATGCCCCATGCATCCCGAGATTCATCGCCACGAACCCGGAAAGTGTCCCGTGTGCAAGATGAAACTGGTCAAGGCCAAGCCGAAGAACGTCTAGCCGCCGCGATCCGGATGGCCCTTTGATTCGCGTCAGTAACAGGCTGGATATCCTCCCATGACCTCGTCGTTTGTTCGTACGTTGTATTACGGTGTGCTGCTGGCCGTTCCTGTCTGCATGGCAGGCGTCGCGTATTTTGCAGAACGGCTTCCGGGCGTGAGGTCGGATGGCATCGTGCAGTCCGCGCAGGCTTCGGATCGCCTTGAGCCGCTGGATGGAACGGCGGGCATCCGGAAAATGTGGGTCTGCCCCATGCACCCCAATATTCTCCAGGACCACCCCGGGTCCTGCCCGATATGCGGAATGGATCTGGTGGAGACGGGCGCTGCACATGATCATCGCACAGCGGGCATACAGGTCGACACGGCGTTGCAGCAGCGCATGGGCATGCGGTTGGCGGATGTGACGACGCACCGTATGAGCCGGGCGGTGCATACCTACGGCAACGTCGGAATCGACGAGACTTCCCTTTACAGCATCAGCCCCAAGATCGACGGCTGGATTCGCAAACTGCATGTCAGCGCACCGGGACAGCGGGTCACCGCAGGGCAGATCCTGTATGAGATCTATTCGCCCGAACTGGTGCAGCGCCAGCGCGAATATATTGAGCTGCTGCAACGGCGGGATCAGCTGCTGGAAAACATGACGGATTATTCCGGCCAGAATGCCCAAATGGCCGCCAGCCTGGCACGCGAACGCATCCGTACGCGGGATAAGTTCGCCTATGCCGATGTCAGCGACGCCACGCTCGCCGCCATCGAGTCCACCCGCCGCACGATTGACCGGGTACCGGTGTATGCCGCCCGATCCGGCTTTGTCACCCAGATCGGCGCGCGGGAGGGGGACTACGTGACGCCGATGACCAAGCTGTTGACCGTGGCCGATGTCGCCACGGTCTGGATCGACATTGTCCTGTACCCCGACCAGCTCGAATGGGTCAGGGAGGGCGACGACGTGACCGTGACGTTTCCTCATTCCGGGCGACCGCCGCTGACCGGGCATCTCGCGTTCGCCTTGCCTACGGTGGATGGCGCGACGCGCACCGCCCGGGCACGCCTGACGGTGAAGAACACGGATCGCCAGCTTCGGCCGGGCGCATTCGTGGATGTCGTCATTGCCACGCATCCGCGAACGGCGCTCGCGGTACCGCGTTCGGCCGTGATTCGTACCGGCCGGGGCGACCGGGTCATGCTGGCGCGGGAAGGCGGGCATTTCATGCCGGTTCCCGTGGAAACAGGCATCGAGAGCGGCGACCTCGTCGAGATCACCGACGGATTGCAGGAGGGCGCGCGGGTCGCCGTGAGCGGGCAGTTTCTGCTGGATGCGGCGGCCTCCTTGAATGATTCCATGCAGCGCATGCAGAACAGCCGCTGAGCATGATCCGGCGAATCATCGAGTGGTCGCTCGCCAACCGATTGTTGGTGCTGCTGGCCACGCTGCTGCTGGCGGCCTGGGGCGTGTACTCCGCGCAGACTATTGCGCTGGATGCGATACCGGACCTGTCCGATACCCAGGTCATCGTCAAGACGGCGTATCCCGGCCAGTCGCCGCAGCTCGTTGAAGATTCGGTGACCTATCCGCTGACGTCGAGCCTGTTGTCGGTGCCGGGCGCCACGGCCGTGCGCGGTTTTTCCATGTTCGGCGAGTCCTATGTCTACGTCATTTTCAAGGACGGCGTCGATCCGTACTGGGCGCGTTCCCGCGTGCTGGAATATCTGAGCCAGGCGGCGTCACGGCTGCCGGCGGGGGTGACGCCCACACTGGGACCCGATGCATCCGGCACAGGCTGGATATTCGAATACGCGCTGGTGGATCGCCACCATCGCTACGATGCGGACCAGTTGCGGGCAGTCCAGGATTTCTACCTGAAATACGAGTTGCAGGGCCTACCCGGCGTGGCCGAGGTGGCCAGTGTCGGCGGCATGGTGCGCCAGTTCCAGATCGAGGTGGATCCGAACCGCCTGGCCGCCTACGGGATTTCGCTGGAACAGGTCAGCCAGGCGGTGCGCGACAGCAATCTCTCGGGCGGCGGGTCGGTCATGGAGATGGCGCGCGCCGAATACATGATCCGCGCCGATGGCTACCTCAAGACGCTGGACGATTTCCGCACGATCCCTCTGGGCACGGATGCCGAGGGCGTTCCCATCCGGCTACAGGATGTGGCACATGTCCAGACAGGACCGGAAGCGCGGCGAGGGGTGGCTGACCTCGACGGCGAAGGCGACGTCACCGGCGGCATCGTGGTCATGCGCTATGGCAACAATGCGCTGGAAACCGCGGCACGCGTCAAGACCCGTCTCAAGGAACTGCAGGCGGGCCTGCCGCCCGGCGTCGAGTTGGTGGTCACGTATGATCGTTCCGGCCTCATCACGCGCGCCATCGACAATCTACGCAGCAAACTGGTGGAAGAGACCTTGATGGTGGCACTGGTCTGTCTGCTGTTCCTGTTCCATTTGCGCTCGTCCCTGGTTGCCGCGCTCACCCTGCCGGTCGGCATCTTGACTGCGTTCATCGTGATGAAGCAACAGGGCGTGAGCGCCAACATCATGTCTCTGGGCGGCATTGCCATCGCCATCGGCGCCATGGTGGATGCGGCCATCGTGATGATCGAGAACATGCACAAGCATCTTGAGCGGGCCGGGCCTGGCAGCGACTACTGGGCGGTCGCACGCGCCAGTTCGGTCGAAGTCGGCCCCGCGCTCTTCTTCTCGCTGCTCATCATCACGGTGTCCTTCCTGCCGGTTTTTGCGCTCTCGGGCCAGGAAGGAAAACTGTTCGCGCCGCTTGCCTACACCAAGACCTATGCCATGGCGGCGAGCGCGGCGCTGGCCATCACGTTGACGCCGGTGCTGATGGGCTATTTCATTCGCGGCCGCATCGTCCATGAGCGCAGCAATCCGCTCAACCGCTTGCTGCAGGCGTTTTACCGGCCGGCGCTGCTGGCATCACTGAATCACCCCAAACGGGTGTTGCTGCTGGCCGTTCTGTTGCTGGCCAGCGCGGCATGGCCCGTATCCCGTTTGGGCAGCGAGTTCATGCCGCCACTGTATGAAGGCGACCTACTGTACATGCCGACTACGCTGCCGGGCGTATCCATCGACGAGGCCGCCAATATCCTGCAGATCACCGATCGCCTGATCCGCCAGATGCCGGAAGTGGCGCGCGTGTTCGGCAAGGCCGGCCGCGCCGACAGTGCAACCGACCCTGCGCCGTTGTCCATGCTGGAAACCACCATCTTGCTCAAACCGAGGAATGAGTGGCCGCCGGGTGAGACGGTAGAGGAACTGATCCAGAAGCTCGACCGCACCGTACGGTTGCCCGGGCTGACCAATTCCTGGGGCTACCCGATTCGTACTCGCATCGACATGCTGTCCACCGGCATTCGTACAGCGGTCGGCATCAAAATCACCGGCCCCGATCTGGCCGGGATCGCCGCGCTGGCGGAAACGCTCGAAGCCACGCTGAAGAAAATCCCTGGAACGCGCGCCGTATTCGGCGAACGTGTCACCGGTGGGCGGTATCTGGATATCGATATCGACCGCGTTCAGGCTGCGCGTTACGGCGTCACCGTCGCGGCGGTGCAACGCCTGGTCCAAAGCGCCATCGGCGGGGAAAACATCGGTACGGTCGTGGACGGGCGCGAACGGTTTTCCATCAATCTGCGCTATCCGCGCGCCTTGCGTGACTCGATGGAGACGCTTGCCGAAAGCCGGATTGCCACCCCGTCCGGAATCCAGGTGCCGCTCGGGACAGTCGCCCGCCTGCGCATCGCCGACGGGCCGGCCGAAATCAAGAGCGAAAACGGACGCCTGACCGGCTACGTCTATCTCGACATCGAAGGCCGGGACTTGGGCGGCTACGTCGAAGCGGCCCGGCAGGCGGTCGACACCCAGGTCAAGCTGCCGCCTGGCTACGCCATCGCCTGGTCCGGCCAGTACGCGAATCTGCAGCATGCCAGGCAAAAAATGCTGTGGCTGATTCCGCTCACCGTGCTGCTGGTTCTGCTGCTGCTCTACCTGCACTTCCGCGAGCCAGGCAAGGTGGTATTGGTCGCCGTCTGCCTGCCGTTTTCCCTGGTGGGCGGATTCTGGCTGGTCTACTGGCTAGGCTACAACCTGTCGGTGGCGGTGGGCGTCGGCTTCATCGCGTTGGCGGGCGTAGCGGCGGAGTTCGGTGTCGTGATGTTGCTCTATATCGACAAGGCCGTCGAGGAATCCCGGCAGTTGGGCTGCCAGTCGGTTGATCGCGTCGTGCTCCGGCAGGCGGTCGTCCAGGGCGCGCTCATGCGTGTGCGGCCCAAGATGATGACAGTGGCGGTGATCGTGGCGGGCCTGCTGCCCGTCATGTTCAGCGATGGTGCCGGCTCCGAAGCGATGAAGCGGATTGCCGCGCCGTTGGTGGGTGGCATGCTGACGGCACCGCTGCTGTCGCTTTTCGTCATCCCGGCGCTGTACTGGAGTTGGCAGGGGCGTGGCGCGCATTCTCAAACTGGAAATGATTGAGTGGCATTCGAAACACAAGGCCCGGCACGCCTGTGCGTGGCCGGGCCCTGGGATACGGCGGCTTGACTTACTTGGTGAAACCGCAGAAGACGTCGCGCATCATGCCCAGAAGTTTCAGGGTGCGGGTGTCGCCCACGCGATAAAACACGCGGTTGGCATCCTTGCGGGTGCGCAGCACGCCTTTGTCGCGCAGGATGGCAAGGTGCTGCGAGATATTGCTTTGCGATGTGCCGACATGGTCGACGATATCCTGGACGCTGACCTCCTTGTCGCCCAGTACGCAAAGAATTTTCAGGCGCAGAGGATGTGACATGGCTTTCATCGCACGCGAGGCTTGCTCGATGTGCTCGTCCTTGTCCATGAGGTCCACTTGATCCCAGTCAGCTGCCATATTCATTCCTCGGTCCTACGGGTCGCGTAACGGCACGGCCAACTTCGTCAAAATACAGCCGTGCGCTACTTATAATCTTACTTTTTGGATTGCGTATAGATTAGCAATCACGCATATATTAAAATATTTCCACGAAAACGAGTCAGGTTATATAAATTTTTTCATGAAAACCGTGCCGGTTCTCCTCATCATCCTCGACGGTTTTGGTTGCCGCAAAGAAAGCGCGGACAACGCGATTGCCCAGGCTACCAAGCCCAATTGGGACCGGTTATGGAAGAATAATCCCCATACCCTCATTCATGCATCGGAATCAGAAGTGGGGCTGCCCAAAGGGCAAATGGGCAACTCCGAGGTGGGGCATCTGAACATCGGCGCGGGGCGGGTGGTGTACCAGGAATTCACCCGCATCGACCGCGCCATCGAATCGGGCTATTTCTACACCAATCCGGCCCTGCTGAACGCCGTGCATCTGGCACGCGACAATGGCAGGACGCTGCATGTGTTGGGCCTGCTGTCGGATGGCGGTGTGCACAGTCACGAGTCGCATTTCCATGCCCTGCTCGGTCTGGCGGCGCGCGAGGGGCTGAACAAGGTCTGTCTGCATGTATTCCTGGATGGCCGTGACACGCCACCGAAAAGCGCCGAGATCTATTTGCGCCGCCTCAACGAAAAAATCGAGCAGAGCGGCGTCGGCCACATCGCGTCGATGATCGGCCGCTACTACGCGATGGACCGTGACCGGCGCTGGCAGCGGGTGAAATCCGCCTACGATCTCCTGACCCAGGGGCGCGCCGAGTTCATGGCGGAGAATGCGCTGGGCGGACTGGAAGCCGCCTACGCACGCGGCGAAACCGACGAATTCGTCAAGGCCACGGCCATCCTGCCGCCCGACGGCAAACCGGTGAAGATGGAGGACGGCGATTCGGTCATTTTTCTCAATTTCCGTTCCGACCGTGCGCGCCAGCTGTCGCGTCCCTTCATCGAGCCCGATTTCAGCGAGTTCGAACGCGAGGTCACCCCCCGGCTGGCGACCTACTGCACATTGACCGGTTACAGCGACGATTTCCAGGTGTCGGTCGCCTTTCCACCCGAGCGGATCAAGAATGGCCTGGGCGAATACGCCGCCAACCTCGGCTTACGCCAGTTGCGCATCGCCGAAACTGAGAAATATCCGCACGTCACCTTTTTCTTCAACGGCGGCGAAGAGGTGTCCTTTCCCGGCGAGGATCGCGTGCTGGTGCCGTCCCCCGACGTGGCAACCTATGACCTCAAGCCCGAGATGAGCGCTTTCGAGGTGACCGACAAGCTGGTCGCCGCGATCGGCAGCCAGCAATACGATCTTATCGTCTGCAATTTTGCCAATCCCGACATGGTGGGCCACACCGGCGACCTGCGGGCTGCGATCAAGGCGATCGAGACGGTCGACACCTGTCTGGGCCGGGTAGTGGACGCGCAGCAGGCACGAGGGGGAGAGGTGCTGATCACTGCCGACCACGGCAACGCCGAATTGATGCGTGACGCCGTAACCGGTCAGCCGCATACCGCGCATACCATGAACTTGGTGCCGCTGATCTACGTTGGACGGCGCCATGCCACGCTGGCGGAAACCGGCGCACTCGAGGATGTCAGCCCGACCCTCCTGAAGATGATGGGTGTGGCGCAACCGCCCGAAATGACCGGCGAGGCCCTGGTGCAGTTTGAGTAAGCCCGTCCGGTTCGGGTAAGCTCGCCAGGGTGAACTTCAAACAACTCTTCGTCCTGCTGGCACTGTCCGGGCCGTTGTGCGCCAGCGCCAACCAAGCCGACCGCAAGCAGTCTGAACTCGACGCCCTCAAACAGCGCCTGCAAACCCTGCAGCAGGATTTTCGCGACACGCAGACGCATCGCCAGGAAGCGGCCGACGAACTGCGCCAGTCCGAACGGGCGATCAGCAACGCCGTACGTCAGCTACGGCAGCTGGATGGCGAGCGCCAGCGGACGCAGAGCGACCTGCAGTCGCTGACACAACAGGTCGACGCAACCTCGGCGCGTATTCGCACACAGCAGGCCCATCTGGCGCAGACGCTCAAGGGCGCTTACCAGCGCGGGCAGGGCGATGCGCTCAAGCTCATCCTGAATGGTGCGGACCCCAACCAGACCGCACGCGATTTGCGCTATCTGGCCCACCTCTCGCGTGCGCAGCAAGCCATGATCGACACGCTGCGTGCCGACTTGGCGCAACTGTCCGCCTTGCAGCAGCAAGCCTCGCAGAAGACAAACGACCTGGCGCAATTGCAGGCCGCGCACGAAGCCGAGCAGCAAAAGCTGCTGGCCGACAAGCACGCCCGCGAGCAGGTGCTGCAGAAACTCTCCGTGCAAATCCAGCAACAGCGGCGCGAGATTTCCACCTTGAAGCGCAATGAACGCAGCCTGACCCAGCTGGTCGAGCGCCTCAACCGGGTGATGGCGGAGCAGGCTGCGCGTGAGGCTGAACGAGCGCGCGCCGCCCGGCAGACGAAGCAGCGGGAGGCAGAGCGCGGCTCAACCGGCCAGCAACGCCGTCCCGTGGCGGTCAATACTGATACGCCGGTGGCTTTTCGGTCGAGCCAGCCGTTCTCTCGGCTGAAAGGTTTGTTGCATTTACCGGTTGCCGGGGAACTGATGAACCGCTTTGGTGCTCCGAGAGAAGGCGGCGGGTTGAGCTGGAAAGGCTTGTTCATCCGGGCCGCCCAAGGTACGGCGGTGAAGGCGATCGCAGCCGGACAGGTGGTGTTCGCCGAGTGGCTGCGCGGCTTCGGAAACCTCATTATTGTTGACCATGGTGACGGCTATATGAGCCTGTACAGCAATAATGAAAGTCTGTATAAGCAGGTGGGCGACCGGGTTCAGCCCGGCGATGCGATCGCTGCGGTTGGCAACAGCGGTGGCCAACCCGACACGGGCCTGTATTTTGAAATGCGGCATCAGAGCCGTCCTGTAAACCCCCTGGACTGGGTGAAGTGAGATGACACAAAAGGCAAAACTCGTACTGGTCGGTCTGGCTGGCATACTGGCTGGCGCCGCATTGACACTCAATCTGCCGGCGATCGCCGACAAGGATGCGGAGACTGCGCTGCCGATCGAGGAGTTGCGTGCCTTCACCGATGTATTTGCCCGAATCAAGAGCGATTATGTCGAACCAGTCGACGACAAGAAGCTGATCTCTTCGGCGATCAACGGCATGTTGAGCGGGCTGGACCCGCATTCGGCCTACCTCGATGCTGAAGGCTTCAAGGATCTGCAGGTGGGTACCCAAGGCGAATTCGGCGGCCTGGGCATCGAAGTCGGGATGGAAGACGGCTTCGTCAAGGTCGTGTCGCCGATCGAGGATACGCCCGCCTTCAAGGCCGGGGTCAAGCCAGGCGACCTGATCATCAAGCTCGACGATACGCCGGTGAAAGGCATGACGTTGAACGACGCGGTGAAACGCATGCGCGGGAAGCCCGGATCGCCGATCAAGCTCACCATCGTTCGCAAGGGCGTCGACAAACCCATCGTGCTGACCCTGACCCGCGCGGTCATCAAGATCCGCAGCGTCAAATCCAAATTGCTGGAAAACGGGTACGGTTACGTGCGCGTGACGCAATTCCAGGAACATACTGGCGAACTGCTGGCCGAGGCCCTGGACAAGCTCTACAAGGACAACAAGACGCCGCTCAAGGGCCTGATCCTGGATCTGCGCAACGACCCGGGTGGCCTGCTGAATGGCGCGGTGGCGGTGGCGGCGGCTTTCGTCAAGCCGGACAGCCTGGTGGTGTACACGGACGGGCGTACGGAGGATGCGAAGATGCGGTTGACCGCCAGCCCGGAAAATTACCTGCGCCCGATGCAGCTTGATTATCTGAAAGGTTTGCCGGAGGGCGTCAAGCAGGTGCCGATGGTGGTGCTCGTGAACGGCGGCTCGGCCTCGGCTTCCGAAATCGTGGCGGGGGCACTGCAGGATGACAAGCGTGCCGTCATCATGGGAACCCAAACCTTCGGCAAGGGATCGGTGCAGACCATCCTGCCGATCGGCAACGGCACGGCGATCAAACTCACCACGGCGCGCTACTTTACGCCGAGCGGACGCTCCATCCAGGCCAAGGGCATCGAGCCGGATATCGTGGTGGAAGATCCGACCATGCCGTCCGATGATCAAGGTCTGGGCATTCGCGAGGCTGATCTCGAGCATCATCTGAGCAACCCCAATGGCGGGGATTCGACGCCCAGCAAACCGAGCGAAGCCATCAAGGCCGCGCCGGCTGACCGCGCCGCCCCGGGCGGCGTCGAGAAAAAGCCGACGACGCTGGAACCGGGCGAGATCGTGTCGAAGAACGATTTCCAGGTGAACCAGGCGCTGAACCTGCTTAAAGGGCTGCAGATCCTGCAGGGGCGTTGAGCGGCTGTGCTGTGTGGCCCGCAGGGGTTCCACAGCACAAGCGGCGCGGTATACTGAGTTGATCTAGCCTGCCGGGAGGCGTCATGCGTCCGTGCGACCTCGAGAAAAACCGCGAAATCGTCTTTCATGCCTTGCCTGCCGGCCAGGCCGAGCGCGCCTTGGCGCTTTTGGCTGGTCTGGAGGGGCTGGACGTGGCCATCGGCGCAGACGTCTATCGTCTGCAGGTGCGGTATCACATCTGCGAGTACACGCTGGAAGGGCTGGAGACTGCGCTGGCGAGCCAGGGGTTCCATCTCGACAACAGCCTCCTCTGCAAGCTCAGGCGTGCACTGGCGTATTACTGCGAGAGCGTGCAGCGACGCAACGTCGCAGCCAACGAGCCGGACATCAAATCCCAGCAGGCATTCATGAAAGTCTACGAGCGCCACCTGCATGGCGATTGCGACGAAACGCCGGAAGAGTGGCGGAGCTATAAATAGCCCATGGAGTTGAACGACACACTGCTGCTGCGCTACAGCAGACACATCCTGCTGCCCGATGTCGGTGTGGACGGGCAGGCACGTATCTCAGGCGCGTCGGTGTTGATCATCGGTGCCGGCGGACTGGGCTGCCCGGTCGCACTTTATCTGGGAGCGTCGGGCGTCGGACGCTTGTGGCTGGCGGACGGCGATACGGTCGACCTGACCAATCTGCAGCGGCAGATTGGCCATGCCACGGCAGCCATCGGCGAGAACAAGGCTGATTCGCTCGCGCGCAGCGTACGCGCCATCAATCCTGAGATCGAGGTGCAATCCATTCGGGAAGCGCTGAGCGGCGAAGCGCTGCATGAAGCGGTGGCGGCGGTCGATCTGGTCGTCGATGCGTCGGACAACTTCGCTACCCGGCATGCGGTCAACCGGGCCTGCGTTCAGTTGGGCAAACCGCTGGTGTCGGGGGCTGCGATCGGTTTTTCGGGGCAACTGGCGGTGTTCGATACCCGCCGTGCCCGCACACCCTGCTATCACTGCCTGTTTCCGGATCAGGCCGGCGAACCGGAGATGCGCTGCGCCGAGGCGGGGGTGTTTTCTCCTCTGGTCGGCGTCATCGGCGCAATGCAGGCGATGGAAGCCCTGAAATATCTGGCTCAGGTGGGAGAGTTGCTGATCGGCCGGCTGCTGCTATGGGATGGACTGCGGGCCGAGGTTCGCGTGATGAACGTGCCGTACGATCCGGCCTGCCCGGTTTGCTCGCAGGCCGCGCGTCAGGCGGGGTGAACGTCGAGCAAACGCGCCATCAGCAGCTCGATATCGCCGCCGGGCGGGCGGCTGAATCCGCTCTTGGCGAACTGATGCCAGCGTCCTACCACCATGCATTGCAGCAGATTGGCCAGCGGTCCGCTCAGTTCGGACTGCTTGTCGCCGCAAAAGCGCAGGCATTGCCGCAACTGGGCTTCGATTCGGTCGTGAAGTTGATTGATGCGTTTTTGCAGGCGCTCGTTTTCATGCACCAGTGCATCGCCGATCAGCACGCGCGTCATCCCTGGATTCTTCGCCGCAAAATTCAACAGCATGCTGAGGATGGCTTCGATCTGAGCGGACGGCGAGGGCGTGTCGGCGGTGATGCGCGCAATCAGGCCAAACAGGGTCTGTTCGATGAACTCGATCAGCCCCTCGAACATTTGCGCCTTGCTGGAAAAGTGCCGGTATAGCGCGGCTTCGGATACCCCGATGCGGGCTGCCAACGCCGCCGTGGTGATTTTCTCAGGCTGCGGTTCCTGCAGCATCGCGGCGAGTGTTTGCAGAATCTGCAACCGGCGCTCGCCGGGTTTTCTGGCTTCCCCTTGCATCTGACACCCCCCAGTTTTTATTAGGGGGTGATTATCGCTGATGTTGGGTAATTGGTGGGTCTGCACGGACTTGAACCGTGGACCAAGGGATTATGAGTCCCCTGCTCTAACCAACTGAGCTACAGACCCGAAAACGTAGCTGCCCCGCGATGGGCGGGGCAGGAGGCTTACACTTCGCCGCTGCCGGTAAAGCTTTTCAGCTTCTCGGAACGGGTCGGGTGGCGCAGCTTACGCAGGGCCTTGGCTTCGATCTGGCGGATCCGCTCACGCGTGACGTCGAATTGCTTGCCGACTTCTTCCAGCGTGTGGTCGGTGTTCATTTCGATGCCGAAGCGCATGCGCAATACCTTGGCTTCGCGCGAGGTCAGGCTGTCCAGCACTTCGCGGGTGGCGTCGCGCAGGTTGGCGTAGATCGCGGAGTCGTCGGGCGACAGCGTGCTGGAGTCCTCGATGAAGTCGCCGAGGTGGGAATCCTCGTCGTCGCCGATCGGTGTCTCCATCGAAATCGGCTCCTTGGCGATTTTCATGATCTTGCGGATCTTGTCTTCCGGCATTTCCATCTTGATCGCCAGCGTCGCCGGATCGGGCTCGATGCCGGTTTCCTGCAGGATCTGGCGGCTGATCCGGTTCATCTTGTTGATGGTTTCGATCATGTGCACCGGGATGCGGATGGTGCGCGCCTGGTCGGCGATCGAACGCGTGATCGCCTGACGGATCCACCAGGTCGCATAGGTCGAGAACTTGTAGCCGCGACGGTATTCGAACTTGTCGACCGCCTTCATCAGACCGATGTTGCCTTCCTGGATCAGGTCGAGGAACTGCAGGCCGCGGTTGGTGTATTTCTTGGCGATCGAGATGACCAGGCGCAGGTTGGCCTCGATCATCTCGCGCTTGGCGCGGCGCGCTTTGGCCTCGCCGGTCGACATCTGCTTGTTGATGTCCTTCAGGTTCTTGATCGGCAGACCGACACGATCCTGCATCGCGATCAGGGCTTCCTGGTGTGCCTTGACCTCGTATTGCACCTTGGAAAGCGTCGAGCAGTAGGCTTTCTTCGCAGCGATCTCCCGGTCCAGCCACGTCAGGTTGGTTTCATTGCCGGGGAAAGCCTTGATGAAGTGCGGACGCGGCATGCCCGAACGGGTGACACAGAACTCCATGATCTTGCGTTCGTGCGAGCGCACCTCTTCCACCGCACTGCGGATCTGCTCGCACAGGTTGTCCACCTGGCGCACCGAGAAGCGGATCGCCATCAGCAGCTCGGTGACTTCGGACTGGGCTTTCATGTGCTGCGGACTGCCGAGGCCATACTTGGCATGGGCTGTCTGTGCTTTTTTGTAGGCCTTGCGGATGAAGTCGAACTGCACAAGCGCTTCGGCTTTGAGCTGCGCCAGATTGGCGGCTGCGAGCTTGGCGCTGGCTTCTTCGTCGTCGTCCTCGTCCGTCTCTTCTTCGTCGGCGGACGTGTCTTCCTCTTCAGCCGCGGCTTCGGTTTCCATTTCGACGAAGCCGTCGATCAGCTCGTCGATGCGCATCTCGTCTTTTTCGACCTGCGCCGCCATGTCCAGGATTTGCTGGATGGTGAGCGGGCACGACGAAATCGCCTGCACCATGTGGCGCAGGCCTTCCTCGATGCGCTTGGCGATCTCGATTTCGCCTTCGCGCGTCAACAGATCGACCGAGCCCATTTCACGCATGTACATACGGACCGGATCAGTCGTGCGGCCGAATTCGGAATCGACCGTGGTCAGCGCCTGCTCGGCTTCCGCGACGACATCCTCGTCGGCGACGGCAGGGGCGGCTTCCTGCATCAGCAGGGTTTCGGCGTCCGGCGCTTCATCGTAGACCTGGATGCCCATGTCGTTGATCATGCTGATCACGCCTTCGATCTGGTCGGCGTCCAGCACCTCGTCGGGCAGGTGGTCGTTGATCTCGGCGTAAGTCAGGAACCCCCGTTCCTTGCCGAGGATGATGAGGTTCTTCAGCTGGGTGCGGCGCGCTTCCGCCTCCACCGGCGTCAGCTCCTTCAGAGGGAGTAGCGCTTCGGGTTTTTTGGCGCTACCACCTGGTTTTCTTCCACGTACAGCCACAGGTTATTCTCCGCTCAGGTTCCGCCCCGCGCATCGCACGCGGACAGAAAAAAATCGTTCAAAAACCGGCAATTATACCGCAAGCCGGCACTTTGTCTTGCCGTTTCTGGAAAGCTAGGAACGTGCCAGTTCAGTCAATTCCTGGCGCTCGCTGGCGCTCAAACTGCCGAGCGGGCGCATGGCCAGTTCCTGTTGCCTTCGCCTGCGCCAATCGTCGCGTAACTGTTTGACGGCGCCATCGAACTCCGCGTTCCAGTCCCAGGTGTCGTCTTTGTCGAGCAAATCGGTCATTAGCTCATCGATCAAGGGCTCCAGCACGCTGCCTTTGGCCGTTTCGCTGAGGGTCTGCGGCTTGAGCGGGCCAACCTCGCGCAGCCAGGCCATCAGTTCGCCGGTAGGACCGCTTAGCGGGTCGTTTACATCGAGCCAGCAGGGCTCGACCTCGGCCACCCGCTGTGGATTCATCAGCAGGGTACGGGCCAGGCTGCGCACCCGCGATGGCGCCGGGCGGCGCTGCGGACGCGGGAGAGGCCGGCGCGCTGCGATGGGTTTGAGCCCGAGACGGCTGAGTTCGTCAGCCTGGAGGTGCGCAAGTTCCGCAATCTGCCGTTGGATCAAGCTGGCCAGCAGGGGCGCGGCAATTTTCTCCAGCAAGGGTTTGGCGTCCTTGATCAAGGCTGCCCGGCCTTCCTGGCTGTCGAGTTTGCGGTTGCGCGCCAGTTCGCGCACCAGAAAGGCGGACAGCGGCAGGGTGTCGGTGTCCAGCAGGTGCAGGAATGCGTCGTGGCCGTGGGTTCGGATATAGCTGTCAGGGTCCTCGCCTTCCGGCAGGAACAGGAAGCTGACCTCCTTGCCGTCCTGCAGCGCCTCCAGCGAGTTTTCCAGCGCGCGCCAGGCGGCCTTGCGCCCGGCATTGTCGCCGTCGAAGGCAAAGACCAGGCGGTCGGTGTGGCGCAGCAGGGTACGCGCATGGATTGGCGTGGTGGCGGTGCCGAGGGTGGCGACGGCGAACGCCACGCCGAGTTGAGCCAGCGCGACCACGTCCATGTAGCCTTCGACCACAATGACGCGCCCGGCCGTCTTGATCGCGGCGCGCGCCTCGAACAGGCCGTAGATTTCCGAACCCTTGTGGAACAGCGGGGTTTCCGGCGAATTGAGGTATTTCGGTTCGCCCTGGTCCAGCACGCGCCCGCCGAAACCGACGATCTGGCCCTTGATGTTCCTGATAGGAAACATGATGCGATCGCGGAAGCGGTCGTAGCGCCCGTGGTCGCCGTCGATGACGAGGCCCGAGGCGGCGAGGGCCTCGGCCGCGTAGTCGGCGTAGACCTGCTTCAGGGGGGAGCCCTCCGGCGCGTAGCCGATGCCGTAGCGGGCAGCGATGGCGCCAGTCAGGCCGCGGCGCTTCAGATAGTCGATCGCGCGCGGGGTCTGCTTGAGCTGTTTCTTGTAGAACTGCGCCGCCTGTTCGAGCGCATCCCACAGCGCGGGCGGCGGTTTGGGGCGCTCGGGCTCGCCGGACTCGGGCACGGGCAGGCCGACGTCCTGGGCCAGGGCCGCCACGGCGTCGGGGAAGCTCATGTGCTCGTATTCCATGAGGAAACCGAGCGCAGTGCCATGTGCGCCGCAGCCGAAGCAATGGTAGAACTGCTTGGTCGGGCTGACGGTGAAGGAGGGGGTTTTTTCGCTGTGGAAAGGACAGCAGGCCTGGTAATTCTGCCCGGCTTTCTTTAGCGGCACGCGGCGGTCGATGACATCGACGACGTCGACGCGGGCGAGCAGGGTGTCGATGAAATCGCGCGGAATCATGATGACCGCATGATAAACCCGAGCGCGTCGCGCCGGATGGGGTTAGCTTGTGAGACGGGCCTTGATCAGCGCGGAGACCTGCCCCATGTCGGCACGGCCGGCAAGGCGGGGTTTCAGCAGTCCCATGACTTTGCCCATGTCCTTGGCGCTGGACGCGCCGGATTCGGCAATGGCCGTGGCAACGGCGGCTTCGACTTCGGCAGCGGAGAGTTGTTCGGGCAGGTAGGCCTGCAGCACGACGAGCTCGGCCTGTTCGGCCGCCACCAGGTCGTCACGACCGGCAACCTGGAATTGGCTGATCGAGTCCTTGCGTTGCTTGATGAGTTTTTCGACGATGCTGCTGACTGCAGCGTCGTCCAGTTCGATACGCTCGTCGACTTCTCTCTGCTTGATGGCAGCCAACAGGAGACGGATCGTGCCGAGGCGCGCCATCTCTTTGGCGCGCATGGCGGTTTTCATGTCGTCAGTGATGCGTGCCTTGAGCGACATGCGTGGGAGATTCCGCGTCAGCGCGGAATCAATACATCTTGGGGGGGAGTTGCTGGCTGCGCAGGCGCTTGCTCTGGCGCTTGACTGCGGCGGCGAGCTTGCGCTTGCGCTCGGCGGTGGGCTTCTCGTAGAACTCGCGGGCGCGCAGTTCGGTCAACAAGCCGACTTTTTCGATGGAACGCTTGAAACGACGCAAGGCGACGTCGAACGGCTCATTTTCTTTGACTTTGACGTGAGGCATGTGACAGTGGCTTCCGGGAAACGGGAAAAACGAGAATAATAGCAAGCCCTAACGGATTTTTCCAGTCCCCCTGTTTCCCCTATGTTGGTACTTGGCATCGAGTCGTCCTGCGATGAAACCGGTGTTGCGCTATATGACAGCGTGCGCGGCCTGCTGGCGCACGCGCTCTATTCACAGATCGCCATGCATAACGACTATGGTGGCGTGGTGCCCGAACTGGCGTCGCGAGACCATATCCGGCGGGTTCTTCCCTTGACACGCCAGGTTTTGGCTGAAAGTGGGTGCGCACTGGAAGCGCTCGACGGCATCGCCTATACGCAAGGACCAGGGCTTGCCGGCGCGCTGCTGGTGGGAGCGGGGATGGCGCGCGCGCTGGCGTTTTCGCTGAATATCCCGGCAGTCGGCGTGCATCATCTGGAAGGCCATATGCTGTCGCCGTTGATTTCCGATACGCCACCGGAATTCCCCTTCGTCGCCTTGCTGGTGTCGGGTGGGCACACGCAGTTGATGCGGGTGTCAGGCGTTGGCCGCTACACGCTGCTGGGCGAAACCCTCGACGATGCGGCCGGTGAGGCCTTCGACAAGACCGCACAGCTATTGGGCCTGGGTTATCCGGGCGGGCCGGCACTGTCGAAGCTGGCGGCCGCGGGTGATGCCAGCCGCTTTACCCTACCGCGCCCGATGCTCAATTCGGGCGACTTCGATTTCAGTTTCAGCGGCTTGAAAACCGCGGTGCTGACGCTGGTGCGCAAGCAAGGGCTGGATCAGGCAGCCGACATCGCGGCGGCGTTTCAGGTGGCGGCGGTGGACGTGCTGGTAAGCAAGAGTCTGGCAGCCTGTGTCCACAGTGGCGTAACGCGGCTGGTGGTTGCCGGCGGCGTGGGCGCCAACACGCATCTGCGCGAACGGCTGACGCGCGAGGCGGCGGCACGCGGTATCAGCGTGTTCTATCCGAGGCTGGAGTTCTGCACAGACAACGGCGCGATGATCGCCTACGCGGGCGCGCAGCGGTTGGCGGCGCAAAGGAAGACATCGGACCTGACGTTTGCGGTCAAACCGCGTTGGGAGTTGGCGACGCTCGATGCCGTGTAAGCCTTATCTGCGGAACATCGGGTAGGCCTCGCGCAAGGCCTTGAGCCATTTTTCACCGCCTGTGAAATGGGCAATCTGATCCGGGAACAGCAAGAACCCCACCAGCACGGCCATCAGGCACACCAGGATGACCGTGCTGAAAATGCTTTCCGGACGTAGCACGCCCCAGTAGCGGCTGACCAGGAACAGCGTGTCCTTCTTGTGTTCCGACATCGACAGCCAGCGGCGCAGCAATTTGACCGCGAGGTAGGCTGCGTAGCCGCCGGCCAGCGAAGCGAACACGATACGGAAGATGGAGAACACATCCAGCCCGCCGCCCAGGTATTCGTGATACAGCCAGGAGACAAAACCCAGCGACAGCGACGCCAGGATGGCGATGGCCACGTTGATGAACAGCCGCCGCCGTTCACGGGCGAGGTCACGCTGTCGTTCGATGAAGAAACTGTCGACTTCGCGCTTGAAGTATTCGACTTTTTCCTGCACCAGCGATGAAAACTCCGCCTTGGCGTGCACGATGCGGGCATCCATCAGGGAACCCAGCCGTTCGCCGGCATAGTCGACCAGCTCGCGTACGTCGTCCTTGGTGAACTGACGCTGTTCATGCAGTTCGTCGGAAATCTTGTCGAGCTTGGCGTCGATCTCCTGGCTGGCGCGCCAGATGACGTCCTTCAGTTCGGTGCCAGCCTGCGACACGCCCTCCTTGACGACATCCGACAGACGTTCACCCGCGTGGTCGATCGCTTCGCGCGACACCTCGGCGAGACTTTCCTTTGCGTGCTCGATGCTTTTGTCGAAGAAGGCCATGTTCAGTGAGACGGGGTCAGGAGCGGGCGCCGATGCGTCCTTCCTGGCCGGATATCAGTTTGATGAGATTGCTCTTGTGACGATAGACCAGCAGCAGGGCGACCACCAACACGGTCATGGCCGTATTGCCCCAGCCCATCAGCAGACCTGAATAGACCGGGGCCAGCACGGCGGTGGTCAAGGCGGCCAGTGAGGAAATGCGGAATAGACCGGCCATGAGCAGCCAGGTTGCCAGGCATGCCAGGCCGAGCCAGGGGTTGAGGCCGAGCAGCAGCCCGAGCGCCGTGGCCACGCCCTTCCCGCCCTTGAAACGAAAAAACACCGGGAACAGGTGGCCGATGAACACGGCCAGCGCGCACAGCAGCGCAATGTCTTCTGACAAATCGAACTGCGGAGCCAGCATGCGCGCGAGCACCACGGCCACCCAGCCCTTGAGCGCGTCGCCAAGGAGCGTCAGCGCGGCCGCGGCCTTGCGCCCGGTGCGCAGTACGTTGGTGGCGCCGGGATTGCCCGATCCGAAGCTGCGCGGGTCGGGCAGGCGCATGGCGCGGCTGACGATCACGGCGAACGACAGCGAACCAAGCAAATAGGCGACGGCAATAAACAACAGCGTGGTCATAAACAAGTCAGTAAAATGGCGGGCTTTGGGCGGGCTTGTGGGTGAGCGCCGCCATGGATGATTAAGACAATGGATATTCTATTTTTGCGGGACTTCCGTCTCGAACTGATTATCGGCATATACGAGTGGGAACGCAAAGTGCCGCAACCGGTTCGACTCGATCTGGAAATCGGCTTGCCCGACAGCAAGGCCAGCGGGACCGACAATGTGGCCGACACCATCGACTATGGTGCAGTGGCCGTGCGGGTGAAAGACTACCTGCACAACGCGCCGCAGCCGATCACGCTGGTCGAGTCGGTCGCCGAGCATGTGGCGGCGATTATCCGCGGCGAATTCGGCGCGCCGTGGGTAAAGGTGTCGGTAACCAAGTTCGCCATCGTGCCGGGCATCAAGGAGCTCGGCATCACCATCGAGCGCGGCACGCGTCTGTGAGTGTTGAGCAGATCGCCCTCATGGCGGTCATCCTGCTGGTGGCGTATGTCATCCGTGGCATCACCGGTTTTGGGTCGGCGCTGATCTCAGTGCCTTTGCTGGCGTTGATTTTTCCGCTGAGATTCGTGGTGCCACTGGCCCTGCTGCTGGATTTCACCGCATCGATGGTAATGGGTAGTTTCAATTTCGGGCGTGTGAAATGGAGTGAGATCGGTGTACTGATTCCGTTTAGCGTCCTCGGCGTGGCACTGGGCACCAGCCTCCTGGTCAATTTGCCATCCGGCCCCGTGATGATTGCGCTGGCCGGGTTCGTGTTCGTTTTTGCGGTACGCAGTGTATTCAATATCCGTGGCGACAAGCTGATCGCGCGCGGCTGGGCCGTGCCGGCCGCGCTGACGGGAGGGACGGTCGGCGCGTTGTTCGGCACTGGCGGGCCTCCTTATGTCATTTACCTGACCCATCGCATTCGCGACAAAAGCGATCTGCGAGCGACGTTTTCCGCACTATTCTTCGTGGATGGCATGTCCCGCATCGTCAGTTTCCTCATAGCCGGGCTGCTGATGAGTGCCAAGGTGTGGACCGTTTATTTTGCCGCGCTGCCGCTCATGCTGGGCGGACTCTATCTAGGTGGGCGCGCGCATGTCGGGTTGAGCCCATCGCTGATGACACGCCTGGTCGGCGTACTGCTGCTGATATCGAGCGTGTCGCTTTTATTCAAGGCCTTGCATGCATGAATATGCTTGAATCGTTGCATTTCCAATCCGTGTCGTTCAGCGGTCTGGAGGCGGGAACGCGCCTCATCGTGCTGGGTGCGGTGCACGGCAACGAAACCTGCGGGACACAGGCGATCCGCCGCGTAATTGCCGAGATCGAGTCCGGGAAACTGGACATCGTGGCCGGAAGCGTGACCTTCGTGCCGGTCACCAACCCGTTGGCCTATGTACGCCATCAACGCATGGGAGACCGCAATCTCAACCGCAATCTCGTGCCCACTGAAACCCCGGTCGAGTTTGAGGATCGCATTGCCAACTGGCTGTGTCCGTTGCTGGCACAGCATGACGCGCTGCTCGATCTGCATTCGTTTCACACTGCGGGCGAGCCTTTCGCCATGTTGGGCCCGGAAGACAACCAGGGCTTGCTGGAGCCGTTTGCACGTTCGCAGGAGGAAACCGCGCTGGCGTTGCGGCTGGGTGTGCGCCGCTTCGTCGACGGTTGGCTCGATACCTATGCCGCAGGTGTCGCGCGCCGATTGGCGGCCGGCGTGTCGGCACGTGAGGCCGACGTGCATTACGGCGTGGGCACCACCGAATACATGCGGGCGCAGGGCGGCATCGCGCTCACCCTTGAATGTGGGCAGCACGACGATCCTGCCGCGCCTCTGGTGGCTTATCGCGCCATTCACAATACGCTGGCGCATCTGGGACTGACGGCTGCAGCCAGGCCGGCAGCCGTGACCGATACCGAGGCGCTACGCCTGTATCAGGTCGTCGATCGCGGCCATGCAGACGATCAATTCGTTCGCGACTGGGCCAGCTTCGATCGCGTACATGCCGGAGAAGTCATCGGCACGCGTTGCGACGGGGCGCCGGTGGTGGCCGACCGTGATGGCTACATCGTGTTTCCCAACCCCGATGCGCGGCCCGGGCAGGAATGGTTCTATCTGGCCAAACCGAGTGCGCGTGTGTGACGTTCAGCCGCGCGGGTGGTGTTGTGCGTGCAACTGCTTCAACCGCTCGCGGGCGACATGGGTGTAGATCTGCGTAGTGGAAATGTCGCTGTGCCCGAGCAGCATCTGCACGACCCGCAGGTCGGCGCCATGGTTCAGCAAGTGGGTGGCAAAGGCGTGACGCAGCGTGTGCGGTGACAGCGGGCGGGTGATTCCGGCGGCCAGTGCACGGCGTTTGATGAGATGCCAGAACGCCTGGCGCGTCATGCCTTCGCCGCGCGCAGTGACGAATACGGCGTCGGAAAGACGCTTTTCCAGCAGTTGCGGGCGCGCTTCCACCATATAGCGGCGTAGCCACTGCACCGCTTCTTCGCCCAGCGGCACCAGCCGGTCCTTGTTGCCTTTTCCGGTGACACGCAGCACGCCGTCGTTGAGATTGAGCGCGGTCAATTTCAGTCCCACGAGTTCCGAGACCCGCAAGCCGGTGGCATAGAGCGTTTCCAGCATCGCGCGGTCGCGCAGGCCGAAGGTCGTGTCGGAATCGGCGCTGTTGAGCAGGCGTTCGACATCTATTTCGGTCAATGTCTTGGGCAGCGCGCGCGGCAGTTTGGGGCGGTCCAGATTGAGCGTGGGATCGCAGGCGATCAGGTTTTCACGCAGCAGATAACGGTAAAAGCGTTTCAGCGCCGAACTGTAGCGTGCTGCACTGCTGGGCTGGCTGCGATGGGCGAAGCGCCACGCCAGGTAAGCTTCAAGATCACCCGGGGCGACCGTATCCAGGTTGCGTGTCCGTTCCTTTTCCAACCAAGCGGCAAACGTTTTCAGGTCGCGCCGATAAGCCGCCAGCGTGAGGTCGGCCAGCCCGTCTTCCAGCCACAGATGATCGCAAAACCGGTCAATCAGGGCGTCGCTCATGGGCCAGCAACCAGGTTTTCACGTCGAGCGGTGTGCCGCTCGACGCGTGCATGAACCCTCCAAGTCCGCTGGCCGCCACGACGCGATGACAGGGAATGAGGATGGGCAAGGGATTGGATCCGCAGGCCTGCCCCACCGCACGCGCGGCTGTGCCGAGTTGCTTGGCCAGGGCGCCGTAGGTTGTCGGTCGCCCGAGAGGAATCGCCGTCAGCGCATGCCAAACACGCAACTGAAATGGCGTGCCCGACAGTGTGTAGGGTAGAGTGAAGGCATGAGCGGGATTGCGCCAGTAGGCATCGAGTTCGCGGCTTAGTTGGCGGGCGCGGGTATCCCGTTGGCCGGAGAGGGGCGCCTCGATGGGCAGAAAATCCAGCCGTGTCAGCACCTCGCCGATAAAGCAGGCACCGAGGCGGCACATCGGGGCGGGGAGGATGGCGTCATGCGTGGGCATGTCCGCATTCTAAGCGGGGTGAGGCAGCCTGTCAGGACAGCGTCACGGTGCGGCACGATTTTCGTGCCCAACCTTCAGGGGGATGGACGGGGGGCAGCCAAGTCGACCAGGCTGCAGCTGGTCTTGCGAGTGACCTGGCAATCCGGCGTACCCGGGACATATTCAAATGCGCATGAACGCGCCTGCAACATGGTCCAGTCCGCTTCGGAATAAGCCTGCGCCGGCAGGTTGGGTGGGTAGAACACGCAGCCGACGCAAAACTCTTCGGTTGTACAGTCTGAGAGGGGGGGCATAGGGGGCCTTTTAAGTGGTTCTGGGGGCTGCGACTGCTCGCCAGGCGCAGTCCCACACTTCATCCAGATAGCCTGGCAGGGGATGGGGCAATATCCCGTCCAGGCGTGTGGTAATCATGCGGATGGGGCCGCCGAACAGACTGGCGGAGGCGACCATGACATCCATCTGGCGGATTTCGCCGCGTGCGATGCCGCGGCTGATCATCTCGCGCATCATGACAAACGGCCGGGAGGAGCAGATCGGAGCTTCGTCCGGCAAAAACTCACGATGCCGGGCATATAGCAGGAAAGCCATTTCCCATGGTTCGGCTTCGGCCCAGGCAAATAGACGCGCCACCAGTTCTCGGGCTTGGTCGTGGCTACTGCCTTCGATGTGTACGACTTCCTCGATGAGGTGTTGCATCCGGGTAGTGAGTGCCGCGTATAACGTGCGTGCCAGCCCTTCCTTGTCGCCGAAATGATGATAAATCGATCCGATGCTCACGCCGGCCGTGCGGCCGATGTCGTGTACTGACGTGTTGAAATACCCTTGTTCGGTGAACAGGCGCAACGCGGCACCCAGCACGAGTGTGCGGGTGTCTTCCTGCTGAAAGTCGGCTGCGGGCATGGTGTAATTAGAACGAACGTTCGTTCTAATCTAGTGCGATATACGATGGTAGTCAAGCGCGGTTTGCGGTCGGGCGAAACAGGCCATCCAGCAAGGGGCCAAACAACAACGCCCGCATGAAGCGGGCGTTGTGTGGGCAACGGAAAGGGCTTATTCCGCAGCTGTGGCCGCAGCCTTGCGGGCGGGCAACTTTTCCTTGATACGCGCGGACTTGCCGGAGCGCTCGCGCAGGTAGTACAGCTTGGCGCGGCGGACGTCGCCGCGGCGCTTGACTTCGACGCTGGCGACCAGCGGCGAGTAGGTCTGGAAGGTGCGCTCGACACCTTCGCCAGCCGAAATCTTGCGAACGGTAAAAGCGGAGTTGAGGCCGCGGTTACGTTTGGCGATGACGACGCCTTCGTAGGCCTGCAGACGCTCGCGGTTGCCTTCCTTCACTTTCACTTGGACGACGACGGTGTCGCCGGGGGCGAAGGCGGGGAGGGTTTTACCCAGACGGGCGATTTCTTCCTGTTCGAGTTGTTCGATGATATTCATGATGTTGCTTCCTTACATCTGGCGGGAGAGGTGCGTCCTCGGTCTTCCGACCATTGGGCGGACATCACGCCGTTTCACATGGCCAGAGGCTATTCGCCTCGTGCCGCTTCGTTCTGCAATGCACCGGATGGGTGCCTCGCAAGAAATTCCTGTTCCTGCTTTGATAATCCACGCCTGGCCAGCAGGTCTGGGCGATGGACTGCCGTGATCGTCAGGCTTTGTTGCAGTCGCCACTGGGCGATCGCAGCGTGGTTGCCGTTTTTCAGTACCTCCGGCACCGCCATGCCCTGCCACACCTCGGGCCGGGTGTAATGCGGGCAGTCGAGCAGGCCATTGGCGAAGGAATCCTCCACCGCCGAATCCGCATCGTTCAGCGCGCCCGGCAGTTGCCGGATGAGGGCATCCATCAACGCCAGTGCGGGCAACTCACCGCCCGAGAGCACAAAGTCGCCGAGGGAACATTCCTCGTCTACGCGGCGCTGCAGCAGCCGCTCGTCGATGCCTTCGTAACGCCCGCACAGCAATACCAGCGCGGGCTTTTCCTTCAGTTCCATCACCCGCTGGTGTGTCAACGGGCGGCCGCGGGGGGAAAAATGCACCACCCAGGGCGTCAAGTTCTCGTCGGCCAAATCCTGCTGCACGGCATTCAATGCGCGATCCAGCGGTTCGGCCAGCATCAACATGCCAGGCCCGCCACCGTAAGGGCGGTCGTCCACCGTGCGATGCGGATCGTCGGTGAAATCGCGCGGATTCCATGCGCGAAATCGGTACAGCCCGCGGTCCAACGCCCGCCGCGTGATGCCGTAATCCAGTACGGCATCGAACATCTCGGGGAAGAGCGTGATGGCATCGAAACGCATCAGTAATCTTCGCCCCACTCCACCTCGATCGTTCCGCCGGGTAGATCCACCTTGCCGACGAAGGCCGCAACGAACGGAATCAGGTATTCCCGAGCGCCTTTGACGACCAACAGATCATTCGCGCCACTTTCCATCAGGCTATCGACGGCGCCCAGTTCGATGCCTTCGTGGTTGACGACTTTGAGGCCGATCAGATCCGACCAGTAAAACTCGTTTTCCTCCGGTGGCGGCAGTGCGCTTTTCGCCACCGAGATTTCCTGTCCGCGCAGGGCATAGGCCGCGTCGCGGTCGTCGATGCCGGCCAGCTTGGCGACCAGGGCTTTGCCGTGGTCCTGGATAGTCTCGACGGTGTAATGCGTCTGCTGTTCGCCGCGCCCGACACGCCAGGATTCGAAATCCATCAGCGCCCCGGGGTCTTCGCTAAAAGGCTGGACCTTGACCCAGCCCTTGATGCCGAACGGGGCGGCGATGCGCCCCATCACGACCCAGTCGCTGCCCTGATTCAACTCAGGCGGCGGCGGGCTTGTTCTGTTTGACCAGACGGGCGACGGTGTCGGACATCTGTGCACCATTGCTTACCCAATAGCCAATGCGCTCCTGATCCAGGCGCACGGCTTCGGCGCCTTCAGCAGCGACCGGGTTGTAGAAGCCGACGCGCTCAATGAAGCGACCGTCGCGGCGGCAGCGCGAGTCAGCGACCACCACGTTGTAGAAAGGACGGTTTTTGGCGCCGCCGCGCGAAAGACGAATAACGACCATGATTCAACCCACCGGTAAACGGAGAAAACCGCGAATTATACCCAAAATTCACCGGCTTGCCAGTGGGACGTTACCGCATCCCGGGCAGCATGCCCTTCATGCCGCGCATCATCTTGCCCAGTCCGCCCTTGCCCATCATCTTCATCATCTTCTGGGCTTGTTCGAACTGGTTCAGCAGTTTGTTGACTTCCTGCACTTGTACGCCCGCACCGGCAGCAATGCGGCGCTTGCGCGATGCCTTGATGATGTCGGGTTTGCGGCGCTCCAGCGGGGTCATGCTGTTGATGATGCCTTCGACCCGGTTGATCGCCTTGTCGTCGGCGCCTGCCGGCATGGCCATCTGTCCGGCGCCGGGGAGTTTGTCCATGAGCGCGGAGAGGCCCCCCATTTTGCGCATCTGCTGGATTTGCGCCTTGAAGTCCTCGAGGTCGAAGTCCTTGCCCTTCTTGACCTTGTCGGCGAGTTTCTTGGCTTCGGCCAGATCGACCGAGCCTTGCGCCTGTTCGATCAGCGAAAGCACGTCGCCCATGCCGAGGATGCGCTGCGCCATGCGTTCGGGGTGGAAGGCTTCCAGTCCGGTGGGTTTTTCGCCGACACCGATGAATTTGAGCGGTTTGCCCGTGATATGGCGCACCGATAGCGCCGCCCCACCGCGCGCATCGCCATCGAGCTTGGTCAGCACTACGCCGGTAAGGGGCAGCGCTTCATTGAAAGCCTTGGCGACGTTGACGGCGTCCTGGCCCTGCATGGCATCCACGACGAACAGCGTCTCGACCGGCTTGACCGCGGCGTGCAACGCCTTGATTTCGGCCATCATCGCTTCGTCGATCGCTAGGCGGCCGGCGGTGTCGACGATGAGCACGTCGTAGAATTGCTTGCGCGCGTGATCCTGGGCGGCCTTTGCGATTTTTAGCGGGTCGTGTTCGTTGCCTGCCTCGAAGAAAGCGACATCAAGCTGCTTGCCGAGCTGGCGCAACTGGTCGATGGCCGCCGGGCGGTAGACGTCGGCCGAGGCGAGCAGGACCTTTTTCTTGCGGTTCTTCAATAGCAGCGCCAGCTTGCCGCTGGTCGTCGTCTTGCCCGAGCCCTGCAGGCCGGCCATCAAAATTACCGCAGGTGGCGTGGCGGCCAGGTTCAGTTCGGCATTTTCTCCGCCCATCAGACGGGTGAGTTCTTCGTGGACGATGCCGATCAGCGCTTGGCCTGGCGACAGGCTGGCGAGCACTTCCTGACCCAGCGCGCGGATTTTGACCGCTTCGATGAAGTCCTTGACCACCGGCAGCGCGACGTCTGCTTCGAGCAGGGCGAGGCGCACCTGGCGCAGGGTGTCCTGCACGTTGGCTTCGGTGATGCGGGCCTGTCCGCGCAGGGATTTGACGACGCCGGCAAGGCGTCCGCTGAGATTTTCTAACATGGCTTCCTTGTTGCCGCTATGGGCGGCATGGATAATGGGGCTGGCTGAATCCAAATTCCATTTTAACGAATGTCCCCGCTATTGCTGGTTACTTTGTGTGTGAGCGCGCTGTATGGCTGGATCGCCTGGCGCCTGCAGCGCACGCCCTCCGCGTCCTCTGTGCGCGTATTGACGCCGTTGGCCCTGCTGGCGCATGGCGCATTGATCTTCAATTCAGTGCTGGGCCAGGGCGATATCCGACTGGGATTCGGCAACTCCCTGTCGACGATTTTCTGGCTGACTGCGCTCACATACTGGCTGGCCAGCCAGGGCGCGCCGCTGGCGCGCCTGCAGTCATGGGTCAGTGGCCTGGCAGCGATATCGGTCCTGGTCATGGCAGTTTTTACCGAAACCCATGCCATACCGGATTCGCAGGCGCTGGCGCTGCGTGCGCACCTGGTGGTGTCTTTTCTCGCCTATGGTCTGCTGGCGGTGGCGGCCCTGCATGCGGTGATGATGACCATGCTGGAAAAGCAGCTGCATCGCGGGGCATTGCTGCAAGGCGGCGCGCCGCCCTTGCTGACATTGGAGGCCATGCTGTTCAAGACCATTGGCGTGGGATTTGCGCTGTTGACCCTAGCGGTGTTCAGCGGGGTGTTCTTTTCTGAGGAACTTTTCGGCAAGCCGTTGCAGTTTTCGCACAAGACCGTGTTCGCCATCCTGTCCTGGCTGGTGTTCGGTGGCCTGCTGCTGGGAAGGCATTTTCGTGGTTGGCGCGGGCGTACAGCGCTGATCTGGACGATTACCGGGTTCACCCTGCTGCTGCTGGCCTACCTGGGCACTCAGTTTGTGCTGGAAGTGATACTCAGGCGCTGAGGCAATTCTGATTGGATAGTTTTTCCACCAGCACGCTTTTTATAACACTCGCCGTCCTGCTGCTGACTTCGGCATTTTTTTCCGCGTCCGAAACCGCGATGATGGCCATCAATCGCTACCGCCTGCGGCACGCAGCGGACTCAGGCGAGCGGGGGGCGATGCGTACGCAGGCACTCCTGGACAAGACCGACAAACTGCTGGGCGTCATCCTGCTCGGCAATAATCTGGTCAATTCCGCCTCGGGTACGCTGTCGGCCGTGCTGGCCATACGCTTGTTCGGGGCCGGCGAAATCGTGCTGTTCACGGCGACGCTTCTGCTGACCTTTCTGATTCTGGTATTCAGCGAAGTGACGCCCAAGGTGCTGGGCGCCTCTTTCCCCGAACGGGTGGCCTACCCCGCATCGCTTCTGCTCACACCCTTGCTGAAACTGGCCTACCCCGTAGTGTGGTTCGTGAATCTGTTCGTGCAGGGCATCCTGCGGTTGTTGCGGATCAGGCAGCCCGAGCCGGGGCAGGGCAACAGCCTCGGTCTGGAAGAGCTGCGGACCATCGTGCTGGAATCGTCCGGCAGACTGCCGCGCGAGCATCACCGAATCCTGATGAACCTTCTGGAGTTGGAGGACATCACCGTGGATGATGTGATGACGCCACGCAGCCAGATCGAGGCGATCGATATCGAGGACGATCCCGAGCGGATGCGACAGCAGATTTCCACCAGCCATCACACCCGGCTGGTGGTGCATGCCGGTTCGTCCGACAATCTGCTGGGTGTATTGCACGTGCGCCGAGTATTGCATGCGCTGACAGGCAAGGAACTGGATCCGGCCACACTGAGAGACAATCTCGAGACTCCCTATTTTGTTCCGGCAGGCACGCCGCTGTTTACCCAGTTGCGCAATTTCCAATCCAGCCGGCGGCGGCTGGCGCTGGTGGTCGATGAATACGGCGAACTCCAGGGGTTGGTGACACTGGAGGATCTGCTGGAGGAGTTGGTTGGCGAGTTCACCACGCAGGCGCCGTCGGATGCGGGGTATCTGCGGCGCGAAGAGGATGGCAGCTGGCTGGTGGAAGGCAGTGTTCTGTTGCGCCACCTGAATCGCAAGCTGGGCCTTTCGCTCCCGCTGGACGGTCCGAAGACGTTGAACGGCCTGCTGCTCGAGCAGTTCGAGGACATCCCTGAAGCGGGCGTGAGCCTCAAGCTGGGCGACGTGCCGGTGGAAATCGTGCAGACGCAGGACCGCGCAGTCAAGATGGCGCGCATCTATCTGCCGGTGACAGACGATGTCTTGTCCGGAAACGCCTCAATTTAGTCGAAAAATCGCCGTTAAGGCCTGTGATTCCCTGTGTCTGCCCCCTCCGGGCAGGCGAAGGGACGATAATTTGACGCTGGACTTGTCTGGAATCGAGCTATGGCTGCTGTGACAAACACCAACAATTTAACCGGGCTGGCGCGTGCCATGGTCAACCATGGCTGGCTCTCCGAGGACGACGCCGAGGGAGTGTGGAAACGCGCCAGCCAGTCGGGCGATTCGTTCGTGACCGAATTGATCAAAGGGCGGCGGTTCAAGTCTGATCAGGTTGCCGAGTTTGCGGCTGCCTCGTTCGGCTTTCCCTATCTGGACCTGAATGCCATGGATCATGAGAGCCTGCCGCAAGGGCTGCTCGATCCGAAGCTGGTGCAGAAACGGCGGGTGCTCGCCTTGTATCAGCGGGGCAACAAGCTGTATGTGGCGACGTCAGACCCTACGCATCTGCAGGCGCTGGACGAGGTGAAATTCCAGACCGGCCAGGCGGTGGAACCCGTGGTGGTGGAGGACGACAAGCTCGGCAAGCTCATCGAGAAGATGGGTGAAGCGAACGACAACACGATGGCTGTGTTGAATGCCGAAGACCTCAATCTGGATTTCGCCGATGAGGAAAGTACCGCTGCCCAGCAGGACACTGGCGGCATCGAAATCGACGATGCGCCCGTGGTGCGCTATCTGCAGAAGATCATGCTCGACGCCATCAATATCGGCGCATCCGATATTCACTTCGAGCCGTACGAGAAGTTTTACCGCATCCGTTATCGGCGTGACGGCATTCTGTCCGAAATCGCCCAGCCGCCAATGGCGATCAAGGACAAGGTGGCCTCGCGCATCAAGGTGTTGTCGCGGCTGGATATTTCCGAAAAGCGCGTGCCGCAAGATGGCCGCATGAAAATGGTGCTGTCGAAGAACCGCGCCATCGACTTCCGGGTCAGCACCTTGCCCACGCTGTATGGCGAAAAGATCGTTATGCGTATTCTCGATCCCACCAGCGCACAGCTGGGAATCGAGGCGCTGGGGTATGAGCCATGGCAGAAGGAGCTTTTGCTCAATGCGGTGCAACGCCCCTATGGCATGGTGCTGGTGACCGGTCCGACCGGTTCCGGTAAGACGGTGTCGCTCTATACCTGCCTGAATATCCTCAACAAGCCCGACGTCAATATCTCCACGGCGGAAGACCCGGCGGAAATCCAGTTGCCGGGGATCAACCAGGTCAACGTCAACGACAAGGCCGGGCTGACATTCTCGGCAGCGCTGAAATCCTTCCTGCGGCAGGATCCCGACGTCATCATGGTCGGCGAAATCCGCGATCTGGAAACCGCCGACATCGCCATCAAGGCCGCGCAGACCGGCCACATGGTGATGTCCACCCTGCATACCAACGATGCGCCTGGGACGCTGACCCGTCTGCTGAACATGGGGGTGGCGCCTTTCAACGTGGCCTCTTCGGTGATCCTGATCACCGCACAACGGCTGGGGCGGAAGCTGTGCAGCTGCAAGCAGCCTGCCGATATTCCGCAGGAAGCCCTGCTGGCTGCGGGCTTTACCGAGGATCAGCTCGACGGCAGCTGGAAACCTTACAAGCCGGTGGGGTGCGATATCTGCGGCGGTACCGGCTACAAGGGACGAGTGGGCATCTATCAGGTCATGCCGATCACTGATGAGATGACCCGTATCATCCTCAAGGGTGGCAACGAATCCGACATTGCCGACCAGGCGCGGCGCGAAGGCGTGCTCGACCTACGTCAGGCCGGTCTGTTGAAAGTGAAATCCGGTCTCACCTCGCTGGAAGAGGTCGAGGCCGTCACCAATCTCTAAGGAATTCCCTCTATGGCTACAGCGGCAAAAGCAGTCAAGGACGCCACCTTCCTGTGGGAAGGGATGGACAAGCGCGGCAAGAAGATCAAGGGCCAGATGCAGGCCGGCGGCGAGGCCGTGGTCAATTCCCAGTTGCGCAAGCAGGGCATTACCGTCACCAAAGTCAAGAAGCAGAGTGCCCTGTTCAGCGGCGCCAAGAAAATCACCGACAAGGATGTCACGCTGTTCACCCGTCAACTGGCCACCATGATGAAGGCAGGCGTGCCCTTGCTGCAATCCTTCGAAATCGTGGCGCGCGGGCACTCCAATCCTTCGATGCAGCGCCTGCTGATGGAAATCAAGGCGGACATCGAAAAGGGCAGCAGCCTGACGCAGGCGTTCGGACGCCACCCCCTGTATTTCGACGCGCTGTTCTGCAACTTGGTCGGGGCGGGCGAGTCGGCCGGTATTCTCGAAGGCGTGCTCGACCGTCTCGCGATCTACAAGGAAAAGATTCTTGCCATCAAGAGCAAGATCAAATCGGCTCTTTTCTACCCGGTATCCATCATCGTGGTGGCGTTTGTCATCACGGCCATCATCATGATTTTTGTGATTCCCGCGTTCAAGGAACTGTTCAGCAGTTTTGGTGCAGATCTGCCGGGGCCGACCCTGGTGGTCATGACAATATCGGACTATTTTGTCAAATGGTGGTGGGCAATTTTCGGTGTGATCGGCGGCGGGCTGTATGCTTTTTTCCAGGCATGGAGACGTTCGCGCAAGGTGCAGATGTTCATGGATCGCCTCATGCTCAAGCTGCCGATTTTCGGACCGGTCATCGAAAAGGCCACGATCGCGCGCTGGACGCGCACGCTGGCAACCATGTTTGCGGCGGGCGTGCCGCTGGTCGAAGCCTTGGAATCGGTCGGTGGCGCGTCGGGTAACCAGGTATTTGTGGAGGCCACCCATAAAATCCGTGGAGAAGTGGCGACCGGCACGGCATTGACCGTGGCGATGCAGAATTCCGGACGTTTTCCCAACATGGTGCTGCAGATGGCGGCCATCGGTGAGGAATCCGGCTCGCTCGATTCCATGCTGGGCAAGGTAGCCGATTTTTACGAAGCCGAGGTCGACGACGCGGTCGAAGCGTTGTCGAGCCTGATGGAGCCGATCATCATGGTGGTGCTGGGTACCCTCATCGGTGGCATGGTGATCGCCATGTACTTGCCGATCTTCAAGATGGGTTCGGTTGTTTGATGGATATGCTGCATGCTGAACCAGCCCTCTTCACCGGGCTGGTTTTTTTATTTGGGTTGCTGGTGGGCAGCTTCCTTAATGTCATCATCCATCGGCTACCCAAAATGATGGAGGCCGAGTGGCGGACGCAATGCGCAGAATTGCATGGCGAGCCCTTGCCTGAAGTTCCTCGCTACAACCTCTGGCTACCGCGCTCGGCCTGTACCCAGTGCGGACACCAGATTACGGCGCTGGAAAACATTCCCCTGATTTCGTGGCTGTGGCTGCGCGGGCGGTGCTCGGCCTGCAGTACGCCTATCAGTGCGCGCTACCCGCTGGTGGAACTGCTTACCGCGTTGCTGTCGGCGGCGGTGGCCTGGAAGTGGGGCGTGAGCATGCAGACGCTGGGTGCGCTGCTTCTGGTATGGGCGCTGATCGCGCTAGCCTTCATTGATCTCGATACCACTCTGCTGCCGGACAGCCTTACCCTGCCGCTTGTATGGCTGGGCTTGCTGTTCAACCTGAACGGGGCTTTCGCCAGCCTGCCGGATGCGGTGGTCGGCGCCATGGCCGGTTACGGAGTGCTGTGGTCGGTGTACTGGCTGTTCAAACTGGCAACCGGCAAGGAGGGTATGGGGTTCGGCGACTTCAAGCTGCTTGCGGCCATCGGCGCGTGGCTCGGCTGGCAGATGCTGCCCGTCACGTTGCTACTGTCGTCGGTGGTCGGTGCGGCGATCGGCGTGGCGATGATCGTGCTGGTCAAGCATGACCGTCGCGTGCCGATCCCCTTCGGCCCGTACCTGGCTGGCGGCGGCCTGGTGGCGCTGTTTTTTGGCGCCGACTTGACGCAGGCCTATCTCGCACAATTCTGATGTTCAAGGTCGGCCTCACTGGCGGGATCGGCTCGGGCAAGTCGACCGTCGCTGATTTGTTTGCCGGACATGGTGTGCCTGTAATCGATACGGATGTCATCGCGCGTGCCTTGACCGCCCCGGGGGAGATGGCGCTGGAAGCGGTCCGGGCAGCATTCGGCGATCAGGTGATGCAGGCAGATGGTGCCTTGGATCGAGCTGCCCTGCGCCGGCGCGTATTCTCCGATGCCGATGCCCGGCATCAGCTTGAGGCCATCCTGCACCCGCGTATTCGGTCGGTGGTGGAACAGCAGCTTGCTGCCCTGAGTGCCCCCTATGTCCTGATCGTGATCCCCTTGTTGGTGGAAACGGGTGCGTACCAGGAGATCTTGGATCGTGTGCTGCTTGTCGATTGCCCCGAAGAGCAGCAGATCACGCGGGTGATGACGCGCAGCGGACTGACGCTGGACGAGGTAAGAGCTATCCTCGCGACACAGGCCGGACGTGCCGCGCGCTTGGCAATTGCAGACGATGTGATCTCCAATGCGGTGTCTCCCGAAGCATTGCGCACCCAGGTCGCGGCCCTGCATCGGCGTTACCTGGCGTTTTCTACTACACCGTTGTCTTGATTTTCCACATGGATAGGCGACAATCGGTCCAACCAAACCAACGCGTTGCGGCGTGATCCACTACGAATATCCCCTGAGCGAACGCATCCGCACGCTTTTGCGGCTGGAAGACCTGTTCGACCGTTTCGATGCCTACGCCGCATCGTCCGATTCGCACGCGCATCATGCAGCCTTGCTGACCCTGTTCGAGATGGCCGAGGTCGCGGCGCGCGCCGACCTGAAATCCGACCTGCTGCAGGAACTGGATCGGCAGAAAGCCGTGCTGACTGCGCTACGCGGTAATCCTCATGTCCAGGGCGCCACGCTGGAACAGGTGCTGACCGCGATCGAGGCAGCCCACCATGGCATGTACCAGTTGCCTGGGAAAGTGGGCCAGCACCTGCGCGAAGACGATTGGCTGATGGCGATCAAGCAACGCGCGGCGATCCCGGGCGGCATGTGCGAATTCGATCTGCCTTCCTATCATTACTGGTTGCATCAGGCGGCGGAGATGCGTGTGGACCAGCTGCACAAGTGGCTGGCGCCGTTTTCGTCGATTCGCGCCGCCGTTGAAATCGTACTCGGCCTGCTGCGCGACAGCGGCCAGCCCGATCTGCAGCATGCGAACAATGGCAGCTATCAGCGCATGCTCGAATCGCGCAATCCGCAACTGATCCGGGTCACTTTGGTCGACGAACTGCCTTGTGTGCCCGAAATTTCGGCCAACAAGTACATGCTCAACATTCGCTTTGTCCATGCGGGATCGGGTGCGCAGCGAACCTGTACCGGCCAGTCGATTGATTTCGACCTGACCTTCTGCACGCTGTGAAAACCGCCATCACACCCCCGGTCGTCAGTTGCCCGACCTGCGGGGCGGCCGTGACGTGGTCGGCGGAAAACCGCTGGAAGCCGTTCTGCAGCGAGCGTTGCAAGCTGATCGATCTGGGCCAGTGGGCCACCGAAAAATATCGCGTGCCGGCCGAAGAGCAGGAACCCGACGACGAGTCCCCGCAGCCGCAGTAAGGATTATTTCGTGTAGGTCTTGACGCCATTGGGCGTGCCGAGCAGCAGCACGTCCGCGCCGCGCCGCGCGAACAGGCCGTTGGTGACCACGCCGACAATGTGATTGATCGCGGTTTCCAGCGATACCGGGTCGACGATCGACAGGCCGTGCACGTCGAGGATGAGGTTGCCGTTGTCGGTGGTAAAGCCTTCGCGCAGACGGGGCTGTCCGCCCAGCTTCACCAACTCGCGCGCCACGTAGGAGCGCGCCATCGGGATGACTTCGACCGGCAGCGGAAACTTGCCGAGCACGCCGACCAGCTTGCTTTCATCGGCGATGCAGATGAACTGCTTGCTGCACGCCGCGACAATTTTTTCCCGCGTCAGCGCGCCGCCCCCGCCCTTGACCATGGCGAAGTGCTCGGTGATTTCGTCGGCACCGTCGACGTAGATTTCAAGCTCGCCCACATTGTTGAGATCGAGCACCTGGATGCCGTGGCTTTTCAGGCGGCTGGCGGTTGCCTCTGAGCTGGCGACGGCGCCGTCGATGCGGCCTTTCACTTCGGCCAGCGCGTCGATGAAATAGTTGGCGGTCGAGCCCGTGCCTACCCCGATGATGCCGCCCTTGGCATAATCCACCGCGGCACGTGCCACGGCTTGCTTCATTTCGTCTTGAGTCATGATGTTTTCGTCGTTTTCGATGCAGCCCGCTAAGATAGCGGCATCGCCCTCTTTTTACAAACCTCGCATCCGCCGCCGCCATGAGCCAACCTGACGATTACCTCGAACGCATCCTCACCTCGCGCGTCTACGACGTGGCGATCGAGTCGCCGCTCGATGTGGCCCACAATCTGTCGCGCCGTCTCAATAACCAGATTCTGCTGAAGCGCGAAGACCTGCAGCCGGTGTTCTCCTTCAAGTGCCGTGGCGCCTACAACAAGATGGCCAAGCTGACGGTGGCGCAGCTGGCGCGGGGCGTAGTCGCCGCGTCAGCGGGCAATCACGCGCAGGGTGTAGCGCTGGCGGCGCAGAAATTGGGTGCAACGGCCATCATCGTGATGCCGGCCACCACGCCAAAGATCAAGGTCGATGCGGTGGCCGCGCGTGGCGCACAGGTGATCCTGCACGGCGACAACTACGATGAGGCTTGCGCGCATGCAACCCAGATCGCCAAGGAATCCAAGGCGACCTTCGTTCATCCTTACGACGATCCTGATGTGATTGCCGGTCAGGGCACCGTGGCGATGGAACTGCTACGCCAGCATCCCGAGCCGATTCATTCGGTCTATATTCCGGTCGGTGGCGGCGGGCTGATTGCCGGCATGGCGGCCTATATCAAACGTCTGCGTCCGGAGATCAAGATTGTCGGCGTCGAACCCGAGGATGCCGACGCGATGGCACGCTCGTTGTGCAAGGGCGACCGCATCACCTTGCCGCGCGTGGGCATATTCGCCGACGGTGTGGCAGTGAAGAAGGTCGGCAAGGAAACCTTCCGGCTGTCGCAGCTGTATGTCGACGAGATCATTCGGGTCAACAACGACGCCATCTGTGCGGCGATCAAGGACGTGTTCGAGGACACGCGCTCGATTCTGGAGCCGGCCGGTGCGCTGTCGATTGCCGGGATGAAGGCCGCGATCGCAGCTGACAGGCTCAAGGGGAAGACGCTGGTCGCGGTGGCCAGCGGGGCCAACATGAACTTCGACCGCTTGCGCTATATCGCCGAGCGCGCCGAACTGGGCGAGAAGCGCGAGGCCGTGCTGGCCGTGACCATTCCCGAGACGCCGGGCAGCTTCAAGACTTTTTGCGGCCTGTTGGGTGCGCGCAACATCACCGAGTTCAACTACCGCTATTCCGACCCCAAGATCGCGCGGGTGTTCGTCGGTCTGTCGGTGCCGGGGGCGGGCGAAAGCGCGCGCGTGGTCGAACTGCTGCAACGTCATGGGCTGGAAGCGCTCGACCTGACCGACAACGAAATGGCCAAGCTGCATATCCGCCATCTGGTCGGCGGGCGGGCGCCCGAAGCAGTGAACGAGGTGCTGTACCGTTTCGAGTTCCCGGAGCGCCCCGGCGCGTTGATGCAATTTCTGCAGAGCATGAGCCGTGGCTGGAACATCAGCCTGTTCCACTATCGCAACCATGGCGCCGACTATGGCCGCGTGCTGGTCGGCATTCAGGTGCCGGAAAAGGAAAAGCCCCGTTTCCAGAAGTTTCTGGACGAATTGGGCTACCGCTACTGGGACGAATCCCGCAATCCGGCCTACAAACTATTCTTGGCCTGACGCAACGTTCATGCGCCTCGGTACCCGGGATGGTGTGCATCGTGCGTGTTACCCTCGCACGATGCTTCGGATAATCGTTTTTTTGCTGCTGGGGGCCTTCATCGTGACGGCCGCCTGGGCCGCGCCGGGCGATGCTGCCGTGAAGCAGGCGCAACAGGCATATGCCGCACGTAAGCTGGCGGATCTGGAACGTGCCGCGCGCAAGATACCCTCCGATCATGTATTGGCGCCCTATGTCGAGTACTGGCGTCTGACCCTGGACAGCCGAACCGAGGATGCCCGTATCGCTGATTTCCTTGCGCGCTACCCGGGTAGCCGGCTGGCCGAGGTTTTGCGCACCGACTGGTTGAAATCGCTCGGTGCGCGCGAAGCCTGGCCGGCGTTCCTGGCCGAATATCCGCGGCTCGTCAAACCCGATGCGGCGCTTCAGTGCTACGCCTATCGCGGGGAATGGGCCCAGGGCAATCGCAGTCACGAGCGCGAGGCGGTTTCCTTGTGGTTTACCGGCCGCGACATGCCGTCGGCCTGTAGCCCCCTGTTCACGCAGTTGATCGAGGCGGGACTGATCGGCGAGGAAGACATCTGGCGGCGTTTCCGTCTGGCGCTGGAAGCGGGGAATCTCAATGTGGCCAAGGTGGTAGCCAATGCCCTGGCCGAAGCACAACGTCCGTCTGGCAGCTTGCTGGATCAGGCTACGCGCGATCCAGCCCGTCTGTTGAATGCGGGCACCCTCGATCTGGCCCGTCGCAGCGACCGTGAAATTGCGCTCTATGTGCTCGACCAACTGGCCCGGCGCGACTCCGCCCAGGCGGAACAGGCATTGCGCAAATGGGCACCGCAGTTCAACCCGATGGAATTGCGCACGGCCTGGGCACGGCTCGCCACCTGGGCCGCGCGTCGTCACGAATTGCTCGCACTGGACTGGTTCCAGCAGGCCGGGAGCGTGGCAGTGAACGATGCCCAGCGTGAATGGTGGGCACGCGCAGCGCTTCGTGTGGGCGATTGGAAAGTCGTTCAGCAGGCGATCGACAGCATGGGAGAGGCTCTACGCGCGCAGCCGGTGTGGCGCTACTGGCGCGCGCGCGCGCTGCAGGCAAGTGGCCAGCACGTGGCCGCCAACGCTATTTTTCTGGCCTTGTCGCATGACCACGATTACTACAGCCAGCTTGCCCAGGAAGAACTCGGGCCAGTCATGCAGGCGGCACCCGCCGTCAACATCAAGACGGGCGGCAACGACGTGGCCGAGATCGCCCGCCAGCCGGGAATTGCCCGTGCCGTGGCCCTCTACGAACTCGGCCTGCGCGCCGATGCCACCCAGGAATGGAACTGGGCAGTCCGGGGGTTTTCCGATACGCAGTTATTGGCGGCGGCCGAACTCGCCCGGCGCATGGAATGGTATGACAGCGCCATCAACACGGCCGAACGCACCCGCGAACTGCACGATTTCGAGTTGCGTTTTCTGGCGCCCTACCGCGAGCAGGCGCATCAAGCCGCGCGCGAGAATGGCATCGACGAGGCGTGGGTGTATGGACTCATGCGGCAGGAAAGCCGTTTCGTCAATGTCGCGCGCTCGAGCGTCGGTGCTGCCGGCCTGATGCAGATCATGCCGGCCACGGCGCGCTGGATTGCGAAACGCCTCGGCATCCGGCGCTTCCAGGTGGACGAGATGCGCGATCCGGCCAGAAACATCCAGTTTGGCGCGTATTACCTGAAACACGTGCTGTCCACGCTGGACGGTTCGCCGGTACTGGCCACCACCGCCTACAATGCAGGCCCAGGACGTGCGCAGCGCTGGCGCAGCGCACAACCGATGGAAGCCGCGATCTACATCGAGTCGATCCCGTTTGCGGAAACGCGCGACTACGTGAAGAAAGTGATGAGCAACGCCATGTATTACGCAGTGCGTTTCGGGCAGCCCTCGGTGCTATTGAAAGAGCGGCTGGGACTGGTCCCCCCGCGCGAGACGCCGGTCGCACCGACAACCGATCCGGATAGCTCGTCGGAAGTCGAACAGCCGGACGGCTAGTCTGGACGTTTCATACAGCCAGCGCGGGTACCGTGCAAATTTATGAAACTTCCGGGCTAAAATCAGAATTGCCTTATATACCTAAACGAACATCAATATGAAGATTCAACGCATCTGCATCCTCGGCGGCTCCGGTTTCGTCGGTACCCAGCTCGTCAGCCAGCTCGCCGCGCGCGGTCTCCAGGTCCGTGTGCTTTCCCATCGCCGCGAAATGGCCAAGGAGCTGATTCTGCTCCCCACGGTGGAAGTGATCGAGGCCGACGTGCACGACCAGCAGGAACTCATCCAGCATTTCCGCGGCATGGATGCCGTCATCAATCTGGTCGGTATCCTGCACGAAGACAAGGTCGGTCGCGTCGATCTGCCCAGTGCACGCCGCGGTGATTTCCAGAGGGTCCATGTCGAACTGCCGCGCAAGATCATTCATGCCTGTGGCGAATCCGGCGTGCATCGTCTGCTGCACATGAGCGCGCTCGGTGCCGATCCGAACTCGCGCTCGGCCTATCAGCGCTCCAAGGGCATTGCCGAGGCGCTGGTACGGGAGGCCGCCATGCGCCACAACGAGCATGAGAACTGGTACCTCAACGGACCCAAATTCATTCATGGCTACGACCTCAACGTCACCATCTTCCGTCCGTCGGTGATATTCGGCCGCGGCGATTCCTTCCTGTCGATGTTCGCCCGGTTGCTCAAAAGCTTTCCGGTCCTGCCGCTCGCCGCGTCCGGCAGCCGCTTTGCGCCGGTGCATGTCGAGGATGTCGCCCGCGCCTTTGCCGATAGCCTGGATAACACCGCCACCTACGGCCAGACCTACGATCTGTGCGGTCCAAACGCGTATACCCTGCAGGAGCTGGTGAGCTACGTGGGCGACGTCATCGGCAAGAAGCGCAGCATCATCCCGCTGGGCAAATGGATGTCGTATTTCCAGGCCTGGGCGCTGGAATTCAAACCCGGCAAGAAGCTGATGACACGCGACAACTACTATGCCCTGTGCACGGACAACGTATGCCGCGGCGGCTGGCCGTCGGTGTTCGATTTCCAGCCGGCGTCGCTCGAAGCCATCGCCCCCGAATACCTGCGCGCCGATACGCCGCGCGCGCGGTACGAGGATTACCGGGAAAACGCCCACCGCTAGGAACCGCTGCGTCGCCATGAAAACCTACATCGTTGGCGGCGCAGTGCGTGACCGGCTACTGGGACTGCCGGTGGCCGACCGCGATCATGTCGTCGTCGGCGCGACGCCCGACGACATGGTTGCGCTGGGCTACCAGCCGGTCGGTAAGGATTTTCCGGTCTTCCTGCACCCGCAAACCCATGAGGAATATGCGCTCGCGCGCACCGAGCGCAAATCCGGGCACGGTTACAAGGGTTTTACCGTCTATGCCGCACCGGAAGTTACGCTGGAAGAGGATCTGCGCCGACGCGACCTCACCATCAATGCGATAGCCGAAGATGAGGATGGTACGCTGGTCGATCCTTACGGCGGGCAGGCCGATCTCGCTGAAAAAATCTTCCGCCATGTGAGCGAGGCCTTTGCCGAAGACCCCGTGCGGATTCTGAGGGTCGCGCGCTTCGCCGCGCGCTTCACCGACTTTGTCGTGGCGCCGGAAACCAACACGCTGATGCGGCAGATGGTCGACAACGGCGAAATCGACGCGCTCGTGCCTGAGCGCGTGTGGCAGGAAATCGCACGCGGCCTGATGGAGGCGCAGCCCTCGCGCATGTTTCAGGTGCTGCGCGACTGCGGCGCGCTGGCACGGCTGTTTCCCGAGATCGATCGCCTGTTCGGCGTGCCGCAGCCGCCCGCGCACCATCCCGAAATCGATACCGGTGTTCACGTCATGCTCGTCGTCGACTGGGCGGCACGCCAGGGCATGAGCTTGCCGGTGCGCTTTGCGGCCTTGACGCATGACCTGGGCAAGGGCGTGACGCCTCCCGAGTTGTGGCCTGCACACCATGGTCACGAAGCCAAAAGCGTCGATCTGGTGCGGGCGTTGAGCGAGCGCGTTCGCGTGCCGGTTGATTGCCGCGACCTCGCGGTCGCGGTGGCGCGCGATCATGGCAACGTCCATCGCGCGCTTGAGTTGCGTCCCGGAACGATTGTCGAATTGTTGGAACGGGTCGATGCCTTCCGCCGTCCCGAGCGCTTCGACGCCTTCCTGCAGGCGTGCGAATGCGATTTCCGCGGCCGGCCCGGCTACGAGGAAAAACCGTTTCCCGCACCAGGGTATCTCCGCCAGGCACTGCTGGCGGCGCAGACCATCGATGCCGCCGAGGTGGCGCGCAACGCAAAGCCGACAGGAATACGAGAGGCGATCTTCCAGGCGCGTATCCAGGCCGTGGCGGCGTGGCGCGATCACGGAGCCGGGATTGAACGCAAATAGGGCGTGAGAACAGCAGTATATGGATTGGAACTGCGCGCCGTCATGGGCGTCCAATTCCCGAGTGGGTTTGTTGCACGTCGCGAGACGGTGCGGCAAGATCGATCGAAATCTGAAACGGAGGGGAGCATGCCTTACAGCGAGCAAACGGTGCAGTCGGTGCGTCCATGGTCGGACAAAACATTCAGCTTTACCCTGAGCCGTCCGCAGGATTTTTCATTCGAGAACGGCGAGTTCGTCACCATCGGCCTCAAGCGCGAAGGCAAGCTGGTGGCACGCGCGTATTCCATCGTTTCCACTGCCGACCACGACCATCTGGAGTTTCTCAGCATCCATGTGCCGGATGGCCCCTTGACCAGCCAGTTGGTCCATATCCGTCCCGGTGACAGCGTGTGGGTCAACAGCAAGGCTACAGGTTCGCTCACGCTGAACCATGTATTGCCCGGCCGCGTGCTGTACATGCTCGCCACCGGCACCGGGCTGGCGCCGTTCATGAGCCTGATCCGCGATCCAGAACTCTATGCACGCTATGAAAACGTGGTGCTGGTGCACTCGGTGCGCACCGTGGCCGAACTGGCCTACCGTGCCGAAATCGAGGCAATGGACAACCCGCAGCTGTATTACGTGCCGACCGTGACGCGCGAGCCGTTTCCCACCCCCGAACGCGGCGGCGATCTGTTCCGTTCGGGGGCGCTGTCGCAACGTCTCGGCCTGCCCGCCCCCGATCCGGAACATGACCGCGTGATGATCTGCGGCAATCCGGCGATGACGCGCGAACTCACGCATCATTTGAAGGACACAGGCTGGACGTTGACCAACCATCGAGGTATCGGCAATTTCACCACTGAAGTTGCGTTTGTCGTGCACCACGAATAATCTGCCGGCTTCGCCCCTTCCCGGCATCCCGCTTCATGGAAGCAAACGCTCACAGCCGCGCGGCGCTGACCCTTGCCGCGCTCGGTGTCGTCTATGGCGACATCGGCACCAGTCCGCTCTATGCCCTGAAGGAAACCCTGAGCCCGGCCCATGGCATCCCCGCCGGGCCCGAGACCGTGCTAGGCGCCGCGTCGGCGATTTTCTGGGCGTTGATGCTGGTGGTGTCCCTGAAATACGTGCTGCTGGTGCTGCGTGCCGACAACCACGGCGAAGGCGGCATCATGGCCTTGCTTGCGCTGGCACGGCAGGCCGTCGCGGAGCGGCCGCGTGCATTGCGTATGGTGGCGCTGGCCGGCATGGCGGGCGCTGCACTGTTCTACGGCGATGCCGTGCTGACCCCTGCGATTTCGGTGCTGTCGGCGGTCGAAGGCTTGTCGGTCGGCACCCATGTGTTCGAACCCTATGTGATGCCGCTGGCAATCGCCGTACTCACCGGCTTGTTCATCATGCAGCAGCATGGCACGGCCAGTGTGGGTGCCTGGTTCGGTCCGATCGCAATGCTCTGGTTTGTCGCGCTGGCGGTGGGGGGCGTATACCAGATAGCGCACTATCCACAGGTACTGAACGCACTGTATCCGGAACATGCCTGGTGGTTCATCACCCAGCATGGCTTTGCGTCGTTCGTGGTGCTGGGGGCCGTGCTGCTGGCCTTTACCGGTGCCGAAGCGCTCTACGCTGACATGGGGCATTTCGGTCGCGCGCCGATCAGGCTGGCGTGGTATGGCCTGGTGTTTCCTGCTCTGGTGCTGAATTATCTGGGGCAGGGCGCCCTGTTGTCGCGGATACCCGCTGCCGGGCACAATCCCTTCTTTCTGCTTTACCCGGCATGGGCACTCTATCCCATGGTGCTGCTGGCTACCGCTGCGACAGTGATCGCCGCTCAGGCGACCCTCACCGGCGCCTTCTCGCTCACGCGGCAGGCCATCCAGCTGGGCTACCTGCCACGCATGCAGGTGGTGCAGACGTCGTCCAAGGCTTTCGGACAAATCTACATTCCGGTCGTCAACTGGCTGCTGTTCGTGCTCGTCGTGGGGGTGGTCGCCGGCTTCGGCAAGTCGGACCACCTCGCCGCCGCATACGGGCTCGCCGTAACCGGCACCATGCTGGTGACGACGCTGCTCACCTTTTTCGTCATTCATTACGGGTGGGGGTATGGCCTGTTCGGCAGTCTTGCGGTGACTGCCATGTTCCTGCTGATCGATGCCGCATTCTTTTCATCCAGCTTGCTGAAAATCACCGAGGGCGGCTGGTTTCCGCTGATCCTGGGGAGCCTGGTGTTCATCGTCATGCGAACCTGGGTGCGCGGAAGGCGCTGTCTGTTGGCTCAGGTTGGCGCAGCGGATATTCCCCTGACCGATTTCCTCGCCGGTCTCATGGCGCATCCGCCGACGCGCGTCCCGGGAACCGCAGTATTCCTCAATGCCAGTGCCCACACCGTGCCGCATGCGCTGCTGCACAACCTCAACCACAACCGGGTGCTGCATGAGCGGCTGGTGTTCCTCACCGTCAGGATCAAGACCGAACCGTGGGTAGCGTTCGAAGACCGCATGCAGGTCGAACCCTTGGGCAACGAAGCCTATGCCGTCATCCTCACCTTCGGTTTCAAGAACCGTCCCGACGTGCCCGCTGCGCTCGAAGGCCTGGGGCCGCAATTCGGCCTGACGTTCGAGCCCATGCAGACCTCGTATTTCCTGAGCCGCGAAACCATCGTCCCCAGCAAGGGAGTTGAAAGCGGGATGTCCCACTGGCGCGAACAGCTGTTTCGGTGGGTGTCGCGCAATGCCGGCAGTGCGGTGGAATATTTCAACCTGCCTGCGAACCGGGTGATCGAACTGGGCTCACGGGTGGAAATCTGAACCGGGTTCTTTACACATCCGAATCAGATGCGTTCGCAGGCCATCGTCCCGAGCCGGCTCAGTCGTAGTCATGACGGCGATGCTCGCGGCGATGTTCCCGGCGCTCCTCGCGCCAGCCATCCCGCCCACCGTGGCGGTGGTTCCAGCCACGATCATCCCAAGGCCTGTAGTCACCGCGGTAATAGACGCGCTCGACCCGATAGGGCGGCGGCAGCATGATGGTGGGGCCGGGATAGTATGACGTTCGGGTCCAGTAACGGCTGCCGCCTGATTCGTACAGGACCCGGAAGCCATCAGGCCGATAGGTCCCGAAAGAAATGACAACGTTCGGCTCGACCGATACCACACGGCCATAACCGTAGCTGCCGCCATGGGCGAAACTGGCGCTGGAAGCGGTGAGCAGGGTGGCTGCAAGCAGCAGGGTGCGTAACATGGTTGTTCTCCTTTACAGATTAGGGTGGGTCTGCGGATGCGCGTCAATCGTTCCAGTCGCCGCGATCGTCGTTCCAGCGCGCATCGCGCGGATCATCGGCCACCGAAAAGTTCCCGTTCAGCGTCAGCCACTTGCCGGGGTCGTACGGCAGGCGGGTGCTGTATTCGCGTCCCTGGAAGCGGTAGCGCACGTCGTAGCCGCTGACGACCTGGCGATAGTTATCCTGGACCCGACAACGCTCGACCTGACGCGGGCGCGTTTCCTCGTAGCGTGTGCCGCCGCCATTCCAGCGGTCACCTACCACGGCGCCTGTGGCTGCGCCCACGGCAGCGGCGGCCACCCGACCGTCGCCCTTGCCGACGGTGGAACCGAGCAGGCCACCGGCGATGGCGCCGAGAATCGCACCGCCGCCGCCATTTCCTTCCCGGTAGCTGCGGGTTTCGTGGCCAACGGTTTCGGTCCAGCATTCGCGGCGCGGTTCGTTGACCGTGTCGTAGATCGGCGTGCTCGAAAGCACGCGGGCACGGGTGACGAAACCATCCGCGTCATAACGGCCGGGGCCGGCGTACGCGCCGCCGCTGGCGACAAGCAGGGCGGCGACCAGAGTCGTGTTCAGAAGGCGTGTTTTCATGCTTACTCTCCTTGCTACAGTGAATTCAGTGCTTGCGCGCCGAGGTCAGCGACGGTCGCGGGGGTGACCCTCATCCTCGAATTTGCGTTGCTGGCGACGCTCGTAGCCGTAGCCGTAACCTTGGGGCTCGTCGCCGCGGTCGCGTCTGGCATCGCGCCGCGTGTCACGTCGCGCGTCCCAGCGGTCATCGCGCGCATCCTGTCGAGCCTCGTCGGCGCGATCGCGCTTGGCCACGATGATCACGCCATCCACGAAGTTCGGCGCCGCCTGAACCGGGACGGCAATCACCAGTCCCAATCCAGCCAGCCCAATAATCCAGTTTCGTCGTGTGTTCATCGTGGTCTCCATTTCTGTGGTTGCTTGTTTCGCTTCCACGCTTCGCAGTTTGGTTGAGGAAAGTAAGCGCACTGTTTCACGCAGGGGTGATTTTGTAACAGTGTGTAACCGGCGGATAGCCTGCCGTCCCTGCTGATATATTTGCCACATGGAAAAAGACATCATTTATGTGACCGACGACGACCCGGGTATCCGCGAACTAGTGGCCGAATATCTGGCAAGCCAGGGCTATCAGGTCGAAACGGCGGAAGATGCGCCCGCGCTCGATCGCCTGCTGGCCGCCGGCCTGCCGGATCTGCTGGTGCTCGACTGGATGATGCCGGGCGAAGATGGCCTGTCGGTCGCGCGGCGACTGCGTGCGCAGCCGGGCTTTCCGCCCATCATCATGCTGTCGGCCCGGGGTGAAGACATCGACCGCATCATCGGCCTTGAGGTCGGCGCCGACGACTATCTGCCCAAGCCGTTCAATCCGCGTGAACTGCTGGCCCGTATCCGCGCGGTGCTGCGGCGACAGAATGGCGCGGCAGCACCGGCCGCGGCCGAAACCGCCCGGCTGGTGCATTTCGGCCCGTTCAGCGTCAACCTCGACGCCCGTACGCTCAGTCGCGACGATGCCGAGATCCCGCTGACCAGCGGCGAATACGAACTGCTGGAAATCTTCGTCACCCATGCCAACCGTGCGCTGTCGCGCGACTGGTTGATGGACCAGCTGCGGGGATTCGAACGCGATCCGTTCGACCGCAGCATCGACGTCCGGGTGAATCGCCTGCGCAAGAAGATCGAGGATGACCCGGCCAATCCAGCCTATATCCGCACCCAGCGCGGCCAGGGCTACCTGTTCGTGCCGCAGGGCAAGGGGTGAAGCACTTCCCTCGCTCCTTGTTCGCCCGCACCGCACTGACGCTGGCGCTGGCTTTCGTCGTGTTTCAGGCAGCCGCATTCTGGGTGGTGTATCGCACCCTGATCGTACCGGTGGCGGAGCGCTCGGCCGACGATCTGGCTGGCCTGATCGTGCTGTCGGCGCAAACCTGGGTAGAGCTCCCACCACAGACGCGCGCAGCGTTCGAGCGCGAACTGGCGCGCCGCCACGGGCTGCGCCTGACTACCGTGAATATTGGCGCGACTGCGGACGCGCCGCATTTCGCCTTCCGTACCCAGATCGAGGCTGCGCTGAGCCGGCGCGTGGGCGACGATGTGGTCTTGCGCGGCGTACCCGGAACCGAAGCGGCCTGGCTGGATATTCCAGTGGGTGGCCATGATCTGCATGCCGGCTTCTTCCCGCGCCGTTACGCCGTCAAGCCGCCGCTGGCGGCCATCGCAGTTGTTGCCCTGGGCACGTTTCTCAGTCTGCTGACAGCCTTGTTCCTGGTGCGCCGCATCACCGTGCCGCTGGCGCGCGCGGCAGGCGCAGCCAGGCAGGTCGGGGCGGGCGAATTGCCCGAACCCTTGCCTGAAACCGGCCCTGCCGAACTCGCCGAACTCGCTCGTCGCTTCAACACCATGGCGGCCGAGGTGCGTGCACTGCTGGATAACCGTACCACCCTGCTGGCAGGCATTTCGCACGACCTGCGTACTCCCATGACACGGCTGCAGCTCAACCTGGAAATGTTGCGCGATGCTCCCAGCCAGGCGCGTATCGACCGTGCGGTGGCCGATCTGGCCGACATGAACAAGCTGATTGCGGGATATCTGGAACTGGCGCGTACCACCCAGGCGGAAAACCGGGTGCGCTTCGACCTCGCCGGCCTGCTGGAAGAGGCTGCGGTCGATGCGAACCTGCCGTGGCCGGGCGCCGCGCCATGCATGATCGAGGCCAGCCGCCTGGCTGTGCGGCAGATCGTGTCGAACCTCATCCAGAATGCGCAGCGTTACGGCGGCACGCCGGTCGAACTGGTGCTGGAATGCACCGGGAATCTGGCGCGCGTGGTCGTGCGCGATGCCGGTGCCGGTATTCCGGACGATCAGCTGGAGAAAGTGTTCAGACCGTTCTATCGGCTGGAAACGTCGCGTTCGCAGGCAACCGGGGGAACAGGCCTCGGGCTGGCGATCGTGAGGCAGCTGGCGGAAACGAACGGTTTGAAGGTGGTGTTGCGCAATCGCCCGCAAGGCGGGCTGGAGGCGATACTGGAAATCCGCCGTTAGGCGGTCACGCGCACTGCGCGGTCGTGCGTCGCAGCACCCGGAATTCGACGAACAGCAGCGTCAGGCTGAACATCGACATGCGGCAGGTGCTGCCGCTAAAGAATCCCAACGGCGAGCGAGACAGATTGATGCTCACGCTGGTGGCTCGACCGACTTGCATCAGACGGCAGGCTGACGGGCAAACAGGGAGAATTGCACGAACAGCAGCGACAGGCTGGTGAGGCTCATGCGTTCGGTCTGGCCGTGGAACCAGGCAAAAGGTGAGGAGCTGAGTTCGAGGACCAGTTGGTTTTTGCCGAATTGCAGTTTCATGATGTGCTCCTTGGGTTGACTTGCTTGCCTGAATACCTGCAATGCCTGTGCCATCTGGGGGGTAGTGGTTGTGGCGAAAAAAGTGTAAATAAAACAAATGGATGCGTGTGGCTTGTTTATGGCGCAGGCGCAGGCCGTGACGTGAATTGACGGAAAACCGTCATCCCGTGTCGAAGCGTTAAACAGTCGACATGCCGGCCGGGCGAATCGGGGCGGCAAGGTAGAATCCGGCTTTCGGTTTGGGCGGGGCGTTTCGGCGCACCGCATCGTCTGCATGATCATCCTCAAGAATCTCAGCCTTAGGCGTAGCGCCAAGGTCCTGCTCGACAACGCGTCGGTGTCGATCAACCCCGGCGAAAAGGTCGGCCTGGTCGGCCGCAACGGCGCCGGCAAGTCCAGCCTGTTCGCGCTGCTGAACGGCACCCTGCATGAAGACAAGGGCGACTTTTCGATGCCGTCGCAGTGGCGCATGGCACAGGTGGCGCAGGACATGCCGGAGACGAGCGAGAGCGCGACCGATTTCGTCATCGCCGGCGACACCCAGTTGGCCGAGGCGCAGGCCGAGGTGACTGCCGCCGAGGCCAGCGACGACGGCGAGCGCATGGCGCACGCCTACATGGCGCTGCACGACGCCGGCGCCCACGATGCGCAATCGCGCGCGCAGGCGCTGATCCTGGGACTGGGCTTTCAGGTGCGCGAACTGAATCAACCGGTCAACAGCTTTTCCGGCGGCTGGCGCATGAGATTGCAGTTGGCGCGCGCGCTGATGTGTCCGTCCGACCTGCTGCTGCTCGACGAACCCACCAACCACCTGGATCTCGATGCCCTGGTATGGCTGGAAGCCTGGCTCAAGAAATACCCCGGCACCCTGCTGGTGATCAGCCATGACCGCGAGTTTCTCGATGCCGTGACCAACGTCACCATCCATATCGAAAACGGCCAACTCACCCGTTACGGCGGTAACTACAGCACGTTCGAGGACATGCGCGCCGAGCAGATGGCGCTGCAGCAGGCAGCGTTCGCCCGCCAGCAGGACAAGATCGCCCATCTGCAGGCCTTCATCAACCGCTTCAAGGCCAAGGCCAGCAAGGCCAAGCAGGCGCAAAGCCGGGTCAAGGCGCTCGACCGTATGGAAAAACTGGCGCCGATGCTGGCGAGCGCCGATTTCACCTTCGAATTCAAGGAACCGCTCAACCTGCCCAACCCCATGCTGACGATCGACGACGCCAGCTTCGGCTACCCGCCGTCTGCGGACGCGCCGACCGGCACGCCGCCGACGGTGATCGTGCAGCACGTCAGCAAGTCGGTCTTCGCCGGCCAGCGTATCGGCATCCTCGGTGCCAACGGCCAGGGCAAGTCGACCCTGGTGAAGACCGTCGCGCGCACGCTGCCGGTGGTCGCCGGCACGGTGACCGAGGGCAAGGGCCTCAACATCGGCTACTTCGCGCAGCAGGAACTCGACGTCCTGCGTCCTGCCGACACGCCGCTGGAACACATGATCCGCCTCGCCCGCGACACGATTGCCAACGGCGGGGCCGGCCAGTTCAGCAGCCGCGAGCAGGACCTGCGCAATTTCCTCGGTACCTTCAACTTCAGTGGCGACATGGTCAAGCAGGCGGTCGGCACCATGAGCGGCGGTGAAAAGGCACGGCTCGTGCTGTGCATGATCGTGTGGCAGCGTCCGAACCTGTTGCTGCTGGATGAACCGACCAACCACCTCGATCTGGCCACGCGTGAGGCGTTGGCGATGGCCCTGAACGAATTCGAGGGCACGGTGATGCTGGTCAGCCACGACCGTGCCCTGCTGCGTGCGGTGTGCGACGAATTCTGGCTGGTGACGCGTGGCGGCGTGGAGCCATTCGACGGCGATCTGGACGATTACCAGCGCTATCTGCTGGACGAGGGCAAGCGGCTGCGTGAAAGCTTGAAAGAGGCAGGCAAGGCCGCCGAACCGCCCAAGGTCGAAGCGCCGCCTGTCGTTGGGAAACGTGCAGCGCCTTCGGGGAAACTCAAACCGCTGAAACAGGCATTGGAAAAGCTCGACAAGAGCATGGCCGCGCTGCAGGCCGAGAAAGCCGAGCTTGAAGCGAGGCTGGCCGGAACCCTGTCGGTCGAGGACATCACGGAAACGGGCCGGCAGCTCCAGCACGTCAATGACGAACTGGGGCGTGAGGAGGAAAAATGGCTCGAACTGTCCGGGCAGATCGAGGCGCTGGAGGTGGAAAACCCCTGACCGGGGCGGGCGCCTTGGCCCGGGCTTGGGTTTTATGCGCTTCTCGCCTATGTTGAACTGTTCCCGCGTACCTGGCTGAGGCCTCCATGCCGCCACACGATACCGCTGCAGGGGTTCAGACCATCTGGTACCGGCGGCACGCCTGGCCGGTTCGCCTCATGCACTGGGTCAACGTGCTCGCCTTTGTGTTGCTGCTGATGAGCGGCCTGCAGATATTCAATGCGCACCCGGCGCTGAACTGGGGAAAGTCTTCCTACAACGGCCGTCCGCCGATTCTGCACATGTTTGCACGCATGGATGCGCAGGGCAATCCGCAGGGCGTTACGCGCATTCTGGGGCATGAATACGATACGACCGGTGTGCTGGGATTGTCGGCCGGCATGGACGGCGAATCGGTCCCGCGCGGTTTCCCCGCGTGGATCACGCTTCCGGGCGGGCAATGGCTGGCGATGGCGCGGCGTTGGCATTTCTTTTTTGCCTGGGTGCTGGTCATCAATGGACTGGCCTACCTGGCGTATACGCTGGCCAGCCGTCACCTGGTGCGCGACCTCACGCCCACCCGAACCGACTGGCGTTCGATCGGGCGGTCCATCAAGGACCACCTGTTGCTGCGGCATGCGCGGGGTGAGGCCACCCGACGCTACAACATCCTGCAAAAACTCGCGTATCTCGTCGTGATATTCGTGCTGTTTCCCCTGTTGATCCTGATGGGGTGGGCCATGTCGCCGGGCTTGGATTCGCTGGTTCCGGGCTGGATCGACGTATTCGGCGGTCGCCAGTCGGCACGCACGCTCCATTTCCTGGTGGCTTGGGCACTGGTGGCATTCGTGTTCATCCACGTGTTCGAGGTGATCGTCAGCGGTTTCTGGAACAACCTGCGCTCGATGCTGACCGGCCGTTACCGGATTGCGGCCGACGAGGACAAGCATGCCTAGTCAGGGGAACGGCCGCCGGCGATTCTTGCTGCGTGCGCTGGCCGCCGGCGGTACGCTGCTGCTGTCAGGGTGCGATCGGTTGTCGCATAGTGCGTGGTTTACACGGATGCTGGACAGCGCAGAGAGACTGACGTTTGGCGCACAACGCCTGTTGCTGCCGCGCAAGGCCATGGCGCAGGAGTTCACCGAGGCCGACCTGTCTCCGGATTTCCGCAGCAATGGCACGAACAACCCGGCCAACCCGCTTTACCAGGCCTTGGCAGCCAACCGGTTTGCCGATTACCGGCTGAAGGTCGGCGGCCTGGTGGCACAGCCGCGCGCCTATTCACTCGACGATTTGAAAGCCTTGCCCAGCCGGACCCAGATCACCCGCCACGATTGCGTGGAAGGCTGGAGCGCGATCGGAAAATGGAAAGGTGTGCCGTTGAGCCGGGTGCTGGAACAGGTCCAGCCGTATCCGTCGGCACGATACGTGGTGTTCTATTGTGCGGACCCGATGGACGACATGGGAACGCGCTACTACGAGAGCATCGACATGGAAGACGCCTGGCACGCCCAGACCCTGCTTGCCTATGAACTGAACGATGAGCCATTGCCGATCAAGAACGGCGCGCCGATACGCGTGCGCGTCGAGCGCCAGCTGGGCTACAAGATGGCCAAGTACATCATGCAGATCGAGCTCGTCGACCACCTGGACAATATCGCGGGCGGCAAGGGCGGCTATTGGGAGGATCAAGGCTACGAATGGTATGCCGGGATATGATTTGCGCGGCATGCCGCACACCGTGCCGTCATTGCGAACGCAGAGAAGCAATCCAGCCAGCGCTCGTGTTCAGTTGCGATTGCTTTGCGCGCTACACCCCGCACCGTTCGCGCTGAGCCTGTCGAAGCGCTGTTCGGAGTAGTGAAGGATTTCGCAGGACGGCTGACCGTTGGCCGGGGGTTGCCCGGCCAACGGTCAGTCGTCTATTGCGGTCCCGGCTATTAACTGACAACGAAACCCCCACTAACCACGCTAAAATGCCGCTTTCCCGAAAAGCCGCTAATCCGCCGTGAAACCCACCTTTCAGGACATCATCCTCACCCTGCAACGCTACTGGGGCGAGCGCGGCTGCGCGTTGCTGCAGCCCTACGACATGGAAGTCGGCGCCGGCACCTCGCACACCGCAACCTTCCTGCGCGCGCTCGGCCCCGAGCCCTGGAAGGCGGCCTACGTGCAGCCCAGCCGCCGGCCCAAGGACGGCCGCTACGGCGACAACCCCAATCGTCTGCAGCATTACTACCAGTTCCAGGTGGTGCTGAAGCCCGCGCCGGCCGACATCCTCGAACTGTATCTCGGCTCGCTCGAGGCGCTCGGCTTCGACCTGAAAAAGAATGACGTGCGCTTCGTCGAGGACGACTGGGAGAACCCCACCCTCGGCGCCTGGGGTCTGGGATGGGAGGTGTGGCTGAACGGCATGGAAGTGACCCAGTTCACCTACTTCCAGCAGGTCGGCGGCATCGACTGCAAGCCGATCACCGGCGAAATCACCTACGGACTGGAGCGGCTTGCCATGTACCTGCAGGGCGTGGAAAGCGTGTACGACCTCGTCTGGACCGAAGGCCTAAGCTACCGCGACGTCTACCATCAGAATGAGGTCGAGCAGTCGACCTACAACTTCGAGCACAGCGACGTCGACTTCCTGCTGACCGCCTTCGGCGCGCACGAGAAGACGGCGCAGGAACTGATGGCGGCGCAGCTGGCGCTGCCGGCCTACGAGCAGGTGCTGAAGGCCGCACACACCTTCAACCTGCTCGACGCCCGCGGCGCGATCTCGGTGACCGAGCGCGCCGCCTACATTGGCCGCATCCGCAACCTCGCGCGCAGCGTGGCGAAGAGCTATCTCGATAGCCGGGCGCGGCTCGGTTTTCCGATGGCGCCACGTGCGTGGGCTGATGAAGTTACTGCGGAAATTGCAAAGAAGGCGGCAGCATGAGCGCACAAAATTTACTGGTTGAATTATTCGTCGAGGAACTGCCGCCCAAGGCGCTGAAGAAGCTGGGCGAGGCTTTTGCTCAAACGCTCGCTAAAAATTTAGAGCGGGATAATTTGCTCGATACAGGCTTCTCAGTTACTGCATACGCTACTCCCAGACGGTTGGCAGCTGTTATTACTAATGTCCGCGACAAAGCTCCGAATCGGAAGGAACATAAAAAGTTAATGCCAGTCTCTGTAGGCTATGACTCTTCCGGTCAGCCTTCACCTGCCCTGACAAAACGCTTAGAAAAGGAAGGTGGTCTACAACGTGCCCTTGGCGATTCTCTGGTAAATGTCGCAGAGAATGGCACCGATTACATCTACCTTAACCGCGAGATAAGTGGCGATTCACTTCAATTGCATCTTTCCTTCTCCCTGCGTGAGGTGATTCAAAGTCTCCCAATACCTAAGGTGATGACCTATCCCGACCCGTCGGGCGAAGGCTGGGAAACGGTCAATTTCGTGCGTCCGGCACATGGCTTGATTGCGCTGCACGGCGCTGACGTTGTCCCCGTCTCGGTGCTTGGCCTTGAAGCCGGTCGCATGACGCAGGGGCATCGTTTCGAGGCGCGCGTGGACCCGGTGGCGATCACCCATGCTGACTGTTATGCCCTGCAGATGGCGGACGAGGGCGCCGTGATCGCGAGCTTTGCCGAGCGCCGTGCCGAGATCGTTCGCCAATTGCAGGCCGCCGCCACGCCGCTGGGTCTGAAGCCGATTGAGGACGATGCCCTGCTGGACGAGGTCACCGCACTGGTCGAGCGTCCCAACGTGCTGGTCGGCAAGTTCGAGGAAGCCTTCCTCGAGGTGCCGCAGGAATGTTTGATCCTCACGATGAAGGCCAACCAGAAATACTTCCCGTTGCTGGACACGGCGGGCAAGCTGACCAACCGGTTCCTCATCGTCTCCAACATCTCGCCCGCCGATGCGTCGGCCGTGATCCAGGGCAACGAGCGCGTGGTGCGCCCACGCCTTGCCGATGCCAAGTTCTTCTTTGACCAGGACCGCAAGAAAGCGCTCGATTCGCGTGTGCTTGGGCTGGCCAAGGTTGTGTATCACAACAAGCTCGGAACCCAGGGGGAGCGTGTGACGCGAGTGCAGGCTGTAGCTCGCGCCATTGGCCAGAGAATTGGTGGGGATGCGCTAGCGTTGAAGGCAGATCAGGCTGCGCTTCTGGCCAAGGCTGACCTGCTCACCGATATGGTCGGTGAGTTTCCCGAATTGCAGGGCATCATGGGGCGTTATTACGCGCAGCACGATGGCCTTTCGGACGATATCGCTTTTGCCATCGAGGACCACTACAAGCCGCGTTTTGCTGGTGATGAACTGCCGCGTAACGATGTTGGTGTGTGCGTGGCGCTAGCCGACAAGTTGGAAACCTTGGTCGGATTGTTCGGGATTGGCGAAAAACCGACCGGCGACAAAGATCCCTTTGCATTGCGTCGCCATGCGTTAGGTGTCATCCGCATTCTAATTGAGCGTGATCTGCCATCGGAAATAGATAATCTCTTGGTGCTTGCGGCCACCATGTGTGGGCTCCACGAGGATGTCGCGGACCAAGTCGCAACCTTCATGTTCGATCGCCTTTCGGGAATGTTGCGTGAGCAGGGTTACTCGGCACAGGAAGTCGATGCAGTCGTCGCCCTCAAACCTCAACGCCTGGGTGATATTCCCAAGCGACTCGCTGCGGTACGGGCCTTTGCAGATTTGCCGGAAGCCCCAGCGCTCGCCGCCGCCAACAAGCGTGTCGGTAACATCCTGAAGAAAGCCGAGGGCGAAGTGGGCGACGAGCCCGATCCTGTACGCTGCGTCGAGGACGCTGAAAAAGACTTGGTGGCCAAAGTTGCAGCCATTGGACGCGATGCAGACAAGGCCTTTGCTGTGGGCGATTACACAGCCTCGCTGCAGGCGCTCGCTGCCCTCAAATCCCCGGTCGACGCCTTCTTCGACAATGTGATGGTCAACACCGACGATCCCGCCCTCAAGGCCAACCGTCTGGCGCTGCTGAACCAGCTCCACCGGACCATGAACCGGGTTGCGGACTTGTCGCGTCTGGCGGCGTAATATTTCGTCCATGAAGCTCATCATTCTCGACCGCGACGGCGTCATCAACTTCGACTCCGATCAGTTCATCAAGTCTCCGGACGAATGGAAACCCATTCCCGGCAGTCTGGAGGCGATCGCGCGGTTGACACGCGAGGGTTGGCGCGTGGTGGTGGCGACCAATCAGTCCGGGCTGGCGCGCGGGCTGTTCGAGATGGCGACGCTGAACGCCATCCACGCCAAGATGCACAAGGCGGTGTCGCAGGCGGGTGGGCGTATCGAGGCGGTGTTCTACTGCCCGCATGCGGCCGACATGAACTGCGGCTGCCGCAAGCCCAAGCCAGGCTTGTTCGACGAGATCGCGGCACGTTACGGGCGTGACCTGCGGGACGTTCCGGCGATAGGTGATTCGCTGCGTGATCTGCTGGCGGCCGCCAGCGTGGGGGCAAGCCCCTTGCTGGTGCGCACCGGGAAAGGCGAGCGGACCCTGGCGGCCGGGGGGTTGCCCGAGAATACGCCGGTCTACGCCGACCTGGGCGAGGCAGTCGATCACCTGCTCAAGACTGCGGCATGAGCCTGATCCGGTCGGTGATTTTCGCGGTCCTGCAGACTGCGCTGACGATTTTCTTCAGTATGGTGGCGTTCTTCAGCTTCCCTTTTTCGGCGCACACGCGTTACCGCTTGATTACCGGCTACAACCATACCGTGATCTGGCTGGCACGCTGGGTCGTGGGGATCCGCTATGTGGTGGAGGGGCGTGAGAACCTGCCCGTGCAACCCGCCGTCATCCTCGCCAAGCATCAGTCGGCCTGGGAGACCGTGGCCTTCCTGTGTCTGTTTCCGCCGGTCTCGCCGGTGATCAAACAGGAACTGCTCAAGCTGCCGTTCTTCGGCTGGGCATTCCGCATGCTCTCGCCCATCGCCATCGACCGCAGCGCCGGGCGCGAAGCGCTGAAGCAGATCGTCAGCCAGGGCAGGGAGAAGCTGGCACAGGGATTCTGGGTGCTGGTGTTCCCCGAAGGAACGCGCGTGGCGCCGGGCGAAAAGGGCAAGTACGGCATCGGCGGCAGCTGGCTGGCGGCCGAAACCGGGGCGCCTATCGTGCCGGTGGCGCACAATGCCGGCGAAGTGTGGCCAAAGAATGCCTTCATCAAGCATCCCGGCACGGTGACCGTGCGCATCGGCCCGGCGATTCCGACGGAGGGCAAAAGTGCCGCCGAACTCACGCGCATGGTCGAAGCCTGGATCGAAACCGAAATGGCGAGGTTGCCCCCTGCTGCCACACGCCAATAGCGGCGTCCTGCAGATCGGCGACGCCGCCGTTCCCTATCTGTTGCGACGTTCGCGCCGCCGCCGCACGCTGGGCTTGACGGTTACAGCGCACGAGGTACGCATCCATGCCCCGAGCTGGACCCCACGTGCCGAGATCGAGACCTATGTGCGGCAACAGCATGACTGGCTGCATCGGACCTGGGCGCGCATGCATGCACACGTTCGGCAAGCGGAGTCGACGCCTGCGAACGAACTGCGCTATCTGGGACGCCGGTTGAGGCTCGATGTCCGGTCCTCGCTATTCCACGAGATACGCCGGCACGGCAACACCCTGCGGGTCTATGCGCCGCTGGATGCGGATGCCGGAGAACTGGTACGCGACTGGCTGATTGCCCGTGCCGAACGTTTGCTGGCCTGGCGGCTTGCGCGCATCGCACGCAGGTTGGGGCGCGGGCCCAGTCGTTTTGCCTTGTCCGACGCGCGGACGCAATGGGGCAGTTGCACCCGGCGTGGCCATATCCGCCTCAACTGGCGGCTGGTGCAGGCGCCGCTCGCGCTCATCGACTATGTCGCCGCGCATGAGCTGGCTCATCTCGTCCATCTCGACCATTCGCCGCGCTTCTGGGCGGTGGTTGCCGAGCTGTGTCCCGATGCATTGGCAAGGCGCGCCGAGTTGCGCACAATGGGCAACTCCCTGTTTCTTGTGTAACGCCAGCCAGGTGTAACCATCATGCGAATCCTTCATACCATGTTGCGAGTCGGCGATCTCGACCGCTCGATCGATTTCTACACCAACGTCCTCGGCATGAAACTGCTGCGTCGCAAGGATTATCCCGGCGGCAAGTTCACCCTGGCCTTCGTCGGCTACGATAGCGAAGACAAGGGCGCCGCGCTTGAGCTGACCTACAACTGGGGCGTCGAGAAATATGAGGTCGGCAGCGGCTACGGCCACATCGCCATCGAGGTCGACGATGCCTACGCCGCATGCGACGCTGCCGCCGCGAAGGGTGGCAAGGTGCTGCGCCCGGCCGGCCCGATGTCGCACGGCACCACGGTCATAGCCTTTATCGAGGATCCGGATGGTTACCCGATCGAGTTCATCCAGAAGGGAACGGCGGGATGGAGCGAGGGGTAAGTAGCAAGTAGTAAGTAGAATTTTCTACTCACCACTCACGCCCCGCCAATCGCCTTCGTAATCAGCGGCACCAACGGCTCCGGCAATCGGAGCTGGCCGGACAACGCGAAGGCCTGCGCGTTCTTCGACATCTTGCCCCAGGTGCGGCGGATGATCTCCAGCCATTTCGCCTCGTCGTAATCGGGTTTGCTCTGGGCAAACGCCAGCATGTAGTGTTCGATGAACACCAGGTTGGCGATGTCCTCCAGCAATTGCGTATCGGGGTTGACCTTGATGCCCCGTTTGCCCACCGCTTTCTTGACGCGCTCGATCATGGCGTCGTCATAGCCGGCCTGGCGCATCAGTTCGCCGGCCGTGTCGGCGTGGAACGTGTAAAGCCCTGTCCGCCACGCATGGTAGCCCTCCTTGGTCATTGGGTAACTGTTGCGCGGCACCGTCCAGCGACGGATGTGCTGGGCACGTACCGCCAGCTGCGCCACCTCTGATGCGTCCGGCGCAAAGCGGCCGATCATCTCCGACATGCGGCGGCCGTACAGCAGCTCTTTCGGCTGGCCTTCGTCCAGGTTGGGATCTTCCGCATTGGCGGCGTCGAACAAGGCCATGGCCTGATTGAAGTGTGCGAGGTGGTTGATCATGGCGGGCGCCTGGACAGGGTGCGGATTCAATTGGCGACCACGGGGAGGATCCATAATTCGACCCGGCGATTCAACTGGCGGCCGGCTTCGGTGGCGTTATCCGCGCGCGGTTCCGTTTCGCCTTTGCCGTAGGACTCCAGGCGCAGCGGATTGACGTTCTGGGTGGCGAAGTAATCCAGCACCGACTGCGCGCGCCGTTCGGACAAGGCCTGGTTGTATGCGTGCGTGCCCACGCTGTCGGTGTGGCCGATCACGGTCACCGTCGTCTTGCCATATTGATTCAGCACATGGGCGATCTTGTTCAGCGTCGGGAGATAGCCCGGTTTCAGGACGGTGGAGTTGGTATCGAAGCCGGTGTTGGATGTCATGCTGACCAGCAGGGCGTTGTCCCCCGGGCGTTTCTCCACGCTGATGTCGCCGCGCTGGATTTCCGGCTGCAACTGCTTCTGTAGATCCTTCGCCTGCTGGTCCATGTAATAGCCGACGCCTGCGCCCGTGAGGCCGCCGCCGACTGCGCCGATCAACGCGCCCTTGCCGCGGTTCCTGTGGTTGATGATCGCGCCGAGCGCGGCGCCGCTGACCGTGCCGATGATTGCTCCCGTCTGAGTCTTGTTCAGATCGCGCGGCTCGCCCAGGTCGTTGGTCGCGCAGGCGGAAAGCAGCAAGGCGGACAGCAGGGGAAAGACGATGTATGGCTTGTGCATGGGAATTCCTTTCGGGCAGGTTGAAACAGGTGGTGCAATGTGGCCTCGTCGTTAGGGGCGCGATGCGCAAGTTGGTTCCGGCGTCCACAGGCATGGGGCTTTGCCGAAATGCGCAAGTCTTTCACGGGCTTCGATGCCGTCATGGACCGGTGGCTTAATCGGATCGTTTGGCCAGGTGCAAGGTGAGGGCCTCATAGTCGGCCACGGCGAGCGCTTCAGCGCGCAGCCCCGCATCGATACCGAGCATAGTGAAATCTTCCGGCTTCACCAGGCTGCCGAGGGTGTTTCTGAGCGTTTTTCGGCGTTGCGAGAACGCGGCGGCAACGACACGCGAAAACAGCGCCTCGTCGAGCGTGACGATTTCAGCCGGCGCCTTGGGGATCAGGCGGACCACAGCGGAATCGACCTTGGGCGGCGGGTCGAAGGCGGTGGGCGGGACGTCGAGCAGCCATTCTAGGTGGAAGCGGCGCTGCAGCATGATCGACAGCCGTCCGAAATCGGGCGTGGACGGTTCGGCAACCATGCGCTCGACGACTTCCTTCTGCAGCATGAAGGTCATGTCGCGGATGTGCGCGGCGAAATCCATCAGGTGGAACAGCAGCGGCGTGGAAATGTTGTACGGCAGGTTGCCGACGATGCGCAGGTCGTGACCCAGCTGTGCAAAATCGAATTTCAGCGCGTCGCAGCTGTGCACGGTGAGGCGTTCGGCAGGCCAGGTCTTCTGCAGGCGCGCGACGATATCGCGGTCGAGTTCGACGGCATGCAGATGCGGCAGGCGCTCGAGCAGGGGACGGGTGAGCGCGCCCAGGCCGGGGCCGATTTCGACGACGATGTCGGTCGGCCGTGGCTGGATGGCGTTGACGATGGCGTGGATGATGCCGTCGTCGATGAGGAAGTTCTGGCCGAAGCGTTTGCGGGGGGTGTGCATTGGGTAAGCGGTAAGTAGTGAGTGGTGGTTTTTGTCCGCTCACGGCTTACCGCTTGCTGCCCACCATCTCAAGTGCCATGTCGATTGCCGCAAGCAGGCTGCCCACCTCTGCGCGCCCGCTGCCGGCGAGGTCGAGCGCGGTGCCGTGGTCGACCGAGGTGCGGATGAACGGCAGGCCGAGCGTGACATTGACGCCGGCGCCGAAGCTCGCGTACTTGAGCACCGGCAGGCCCTGGTCGTGATACATCGCCAGCACGGCGTCGCAGGGCTCGTGGCGAATGCGCGAGAAAAGCGTGTCGGCGGGCTGGGGGCCGACGAGGTCCAGGCCTTCGCTGCGCAGGCGGTCGAGCACGGGTTCGATGACGTCGATCTCCTCGCGCCCCAAATGGCCGGATTCGCCCGCGTGGGGATTGAGGCCGGCGACGGCGATACGCGGCCGGGCGATGCCGAATCTGCGTTGCAGGTCGGCATGCAGGATGCGGATCACCTCGACGAGCAGGTCAGGCGTGATGGCGTCGGCGACGGCGCGCAAGGGCAGATGGGTGGTGGCAAGTGCGACACGCAGGCCGCCGCCGGCGAGCATCATGACGACCCGGTGCGTGCCGCTGTGGTCGGCCAGGTATTCGGTATGGCCCGTGAAGGCGAAACCGGCATCGTTGATGATGCCCTTGTGCACCGGCGCCGTGACGACAGCGTGAAATGATCCGTCGAGGCAGCCTGCGAGGGCAGCGTCGAGCAGGGCCAGCACATGGGCGCTATTGCGGGTGTCGAGCGTGCCCGTCGTAACGGGGACGGCGGCGGGAATGTGGCGCACGTGCAGCCAGCCGGGCTGGTGCGCCGGCGCAGTGTCGCCGCAGCTGAAGTCGACCGCGATGCCGAGCCGGGCCGCACGGTCGCGCAGCACTTCGACGTCGCCGAGGACCGACAGCCGGCATGGCAGGGGATGCTGCGACAGGGCGATGCACAGGTCGGGCCCGATTCCCGCGGGTTCGCCTGCCGTCAGGGCGAGGTGGGGCAAATCCACGGCTTCTTCGCGTAATCCGGGCCGGTCAGTCGATCGGGCGGATTTCGACATAGGCCGCGTCGCGGATCTGGCGCACCCAGTCCTGGAAGGCCTCATCGCCCTTGCGTTCGCGGATGGCCTGGCGCGCCAGCAGTTTCTGACGTTCCTGCGTGACGTCCTGATTGCGTCGCTCAAGGACCTGGATCAGGTGCCAGCCGAAAGGGGTCTGAATGGGGTCGCTGATCTGGCCGGGCTTCAGCGCGTTCATGGCTTTCTCGAATTCGGGGACGGTGTCGCCCGGATTGATCCAGCCAAGGTCGCCGCCTTTGGAAGCACTGGCATCCTCGGATTGCAGACGCGCCATGTCCTCGAATTTCGCGCCGTTTTCGATACGTTCCTTGAGTTGCAGCAGGCGGTTGCGGGCGTCGGCTTCCGAGGTGAGTTCGTTGGTCTTGATGAGGATGTGGCGCGCGTGTGTCTGCGTCACGGTGAGCGTGGCATCGAGTCCGCGTTTGTCGATGAGCTTGAGGATGTGGAAACCGTTACTGCTTCGCAGGATCGGGCTGATCTGGCCCGGCTGCATCGATTTCAGCGCATCGGCGAACAGGGTCGGAATCTTGCCGCTGGCGCGCCAGCCGAATTCACCGCCCTGCAGCGCGTTGGAGGCGTCGGAATAGCTGGCCGACATCTGGGCGAAATCGGCGCCCTTGGCAAGCTGGGCGACGATGTCCTCGGCACGCGCGTGGCGTGCCTGGATCTGCTCGGGTGAGGCGTTTTCCGGTACGGTGACCAGAATGTGGGCGAAGTTGTATTCGGTTTCCACGCCTTGCTGAGCCTGCGTCTGCAGATAGCCTTCGATTTCGGCGTCGCTGACGGAGATGCGGTTGTCGACGTCGCGTTCGCGCGCGCGGGCAATCAGGAGCTCGTTGCGGATGGTGTTGCGCATGCTGTCGAGGCTCTGGCCGTCCTTCTCAAGCGCGGCCTGCAACCCGGCCATGTCGAGCTTGTTCTGGGCGGCGATGCGCTGCAGGGCATGCTCGACCTGCGTCGGGTCGACCCGAATGCCGGTGGCGCGCGCGTGCTGCTGCAGCGCAAGTTCGGTCACCATGCGCTCGAGCAGCTGTTTCTCCAGTACCTCGCGCGGCGGCAGCGGGGTGTTCTGCCGCGACAGGTTGTGCACGACCTCGTCGTAGCGCCGGGCCAGTTCCTGGCGCGTGATGACTTCGTCGTTGACGACGGCGACGATGTGATCGAGTTCCTGCACGGCGGCATGGGCCGGCGACAGGACCGACACGGCAATCAGCAGCGCCAGGACCCAGTGCGGGCGGCGCCATTCAGGGCGTTTGAATAATTTCATTGCTAGACCTGTATCCGGGAACACTATGTTTCAAAACGTCGAGTGGGTTGGAGCCGATGCGCCCCATTCCGTTCAACTCCAGCTGGAAGAACAACGCATCGGTGGACTGGTTTTCCTTGGTTGCCAGTCGTTGCAGCACCGCGCGCAGCGCCCAGCATCCGCCATTGTATTCAAACCCGGCCAGGCCTTCGACCAGCTTGTTGTCCTTGAAGGAATAGTTGTAGCGGAACATGCCGTACCAGCGCTGGGCGAGCGGCCACTGCGCGGACAGGTCGACCTGTTCCGTGGTCTGGTCGATGAAGCGGTAACCCAGGTTCAACACGCGGCCGGGGCTGGGCCGGTAGGACGCGCCAAGGTTCTGGCGGATGGTGGTGCCGTTCTGGGTGTCGAACTGCCATGCCGTGTCGATGCGCCAGTTACGCGTGACCTGTCCGCTGATGGCGGCCAGCAGGTCGGTGGCATTGCTGGTGCGCGGCGCGATGCCGGGCAGGGTGACCTGTTGCGTGCTGAAATAATAGCGCTGGCCGAGGGTGACCTGTAGCCGTTCCAGCCCGCTGGTCGCCTCGACGAACCGGCTGGTGACCGCAACCGTCAGCTGGTTGGCGTCGTTGACGCGGTCGCCGCCGATGAACTGGTTCTCGGTGAACATCTGCGCGTAGCTGAAATCCAGCAGCGCGGTATCGAATACTGGAATATTCGATTGGTCGCGGTAGGGCGCGTAGACGTAGTAGGCGCGTGGTTCCAGTGTCTGCGTGTAATCCTGGCTGGCAAAGTGGAACGGACGTTCGAAGGTCACGCCACTGTCGAGGCTGAAGATGGGCAGGCTGCGGCTGATGTGTTGCACCGGTGCGCGATCGTCCAGCGCATAGTAGGTGCTGTGCCAGCCGATCTGCGGCGTGAGGAATCCGAACGAGTTGGTGAGCGGCAGGCGCAGCGTTGGATAGGCCAGCACCCGCGTGCCTTCGACCATGGTGGGGTGGGCGAAATGGGTGGCTTCGCTGTCCATCTTGAATTCCAGCCCGTTCTCGAACGTTTTCGAGATGCCCAGGCGCGCCTGCGGCAGCCGTGCGTAAGGTTCGAGGATGGGCGTGGCGGAGGTGGAGTCCTGCAGGGTCTGATAGCTTTGTGCGCGAATATCCGCACTCCAGTTGGTGTGCTGGGTGGTCACCCAGAATTCGCGGTTGAGCTGGGTGAGCGAGGTGACGGCAAGCAGGTTGGACAGGTCGCGGAAATAATCGTTGTCGGACACGCGGTTGAACAGCATGCCGGCCTCGGTCGTGTCGTTCAGGCGGTAGATGTTGTTCAACGCGGCGCTCCAGCGAGAGCGGCCTGCGACATTGTCGTTGGGGAGATACTCCAGGCGGTTCACGCCATGGACGTCGTTCAACAGATAGCGGAATTCGCCGCCGAGTTGCACGCCGCGCTTGGACAGCAGGCGCGGATACAGCGTGGCGTCATAGTTGGGCGCGAGGTTGAGATAGTAGGGCACCAGGAAGTCGACGCCGCTGCGCTGGGTGGTGCCGAAGGTGGGGGCCAGCACGCCGCTCTTGCGTACGTCGTTGAGCGGGAAATCCATCCAGGGCGTATACAGGATCGGCACACCGAGGAAATGGAGCGAGGCATTGCGTGCTGTTCCCACGTTGCGGCTCTTGTCGATGTCGAGGTCGTCCACCTCGAGAAACCAGTCGTCGTTGTCCACCGGGCAGGTCGTGTAGGTGGCCTCCTGCAGCTTGTAGTGCTCCTTGTCGATGAAGTCGATATGGCTGGCGTCGCCCCGGCCATGCTGCGCGACCAGATGGTAGACCGGCTGGGCGAGTTCGCCGCTGTAGTCGTCCAGGTCGAGTTCGAGTGCATCGCCATCCACCAGCAGCGCGGGCTGTTCCAGGCGAACCCGGCCGCGGGCTTCCACCCGATTCTGCGTGGTGTTGTAGCGCAGCCAGTCGGCGAAGAAATTCTGCCCGGCCTGGCGGGCCGCCACCTTGCCGCTGGCTTCGATGACATCGGGAGCGGTCGATTCGATCTTGTCCGCAGTGAGGAAGAGCGGCCCCGCCTTGCCCGCCGCCGTCGAGCCTTTCAGTTCGACGTCCTTCTTTAGAACGAGCCCGTCCGCCGCCGCGGAACCGGCAGTCAGCAACAGGACAACGAGCGTAAAGCCGGGCAAGGTGGACAAGCGATGTAAAATCCGGGCCAGGGTTATCAGAAACAGCGTTATTCGGAGCAGTGTGGCAGTGGAACGTTTGCAAGCTTTACAGGACTGGGCCGCCCGACAACTGGGAGGCGAGTCGCTTGACATCGCCCCGGCGTCGGCGGACGCCAGCTTTCGCCGCTATTTTCGCGTCACTGCCAAAGGCCGCGATTATATCGTGATGGACGCCCCGCCGGCGCACGAGGATTGCCGGCCATTCATTGCCGTCGCCCGGCTGTTTGCCGATGCCGGCGTCAATGTGCCGCAGGTATTGGCACAAGACCTCGACCGGGGCTTTCTGCTGCTGACTGATCTGGGCAATACCACCTATCTGTCGGCGCTCGACGAAGCCGCCTCCAAGCAAGACGTGGCACGCGAACTGTATCTGGCGTCGAACGACGCGCTGATCCGCATCCAGCAAGCGAGCCGTCCCGGTGTGCTGCCGGACTATGATCGCGCGCTGCTGACCCGCGAACTGATGCTGTTTCCCGAGTGGTACGTGGCGAAACACCTGGGCGTCGCCATGAAGGACGAGCAGAAAGCCGTCCTCGAGACCGTGTTCGAACGTCTTCTTGCCAACAACCTGGCGCAGCCGCAGGTCTACGTGCATCGCGACTGGCATTCGCGCAATCTAATGGTGTCCGATCCCAACCCCGGCATCCTCGACTTCCAGGACGCGGTCTATGGCCCCATCACCTACGATCTCGCCTCGATCTACCGCGACGCCTACATCCAGTGGGACGAAGAGCAGCAGCTCGACTGGGTGATCCGCTACTGGGAAAAGGCCCGTGCCGCCCGCCTGCCGGTGCGCGAGGACTTCGGCGAGTTCTGGCGCGATTTCGAGTGGATGGGCGCGCAGCGCCAGATCAAGGTGCTCGGCATCTTTGCGCGGCTGTATCACCGCGACGGCAAGGACGGCTACCTGAAGGACATGCCGCGGGTGATGCATTATTTGCGTAAGGTGTGCGAGCGGTATGACGAACTGAAGCCACTGCTGTTCTTGCTGGATGGGCTGGAGAACCGGGAAGTGAAGGTGGGGTATACGTTCTAGGAGGCGCGGCGCGTTGTCCTTCGCACCGTTCGCCCTGAGCTTGTCGAAGGGCCTTCACAAGCCAACTGGTCGTTGGCCGGGGGTTGCCCGGCGGCAAGTCACTTTTCTTGCTTGCCCAAGAAAAGTAACCAAAAGAAGAGCACCCCGACATCCCCGATTTTCGGCGGAGCTGTAAGGGGAGAAAGTCGAGACCAGGGCGGCGATGACTGGGGATTTGCGATTACTATTTGGGCTTCCATTCCTGTGTGTCAAATCAGATTGGCAACTCTAACGGGCCATTCGTGTTGAATGCTGTTCACGTAAAAACCGCCATGATCCTCGCCGCCGGCCGCGGCGAACGCATGCGCCCGCTCACCGACCACACCCCCAAGCCGCTGCTGTCGGTGGGCGGCAAGGCGCTCATCGTCTGGCACATCGAGCGCCTGCGTGCGGCCGGTTTCACCCATATCGTCATCAACCATGCCCATCTCGGCCAGCAGATCGAGGATGCGCTGGGGAACGGCGCCGCGTTCGGCGTGTCGATCGAGTATTCGCGCGAAGTCAGCGCGCTGGAAACCGCGGGCGGAATCGCCACCGCGCTTCCCTTGATCGAGAGCGAGGTATTCCCCGTGGTCAATGGCGACATTTACTGCGAATTTGATTTCAGCCGGCTTGTCGAACCGCTGGTGCGGCTCGCCGCCGGCCACGACCAGGCCCACCTGGTGCTGGTCGACAATCCGCCGCATCATCCCAGAGGTGACTTCGTGCTCGACGGCAGCAGGTTGCATGATGCCGATTCGCCCTTCACCCCTCACCCCTTACGCCTCACCTTTTCAGGCATTGGCGTCTACCATCGTGCGCTGTTCGCCCACACGGTGGCGGGCGAGAAAGCGCCACTGGCACCGCTGCTGCGGCTGGCGATCGATGCCGGACGGGCGAGCGGCGAGCATTATTCCGGGCGGTGGATCGATGTCGGTACGCCGGCCCGCCTGACGGCCCTGGACGAGGAGTTGAGACAACACCATGCAGCCTGATTCCGCCATTTATCGTGCCCGCCGCGAGCGAGTCCTTGAACAGCTGGGTGAAGGGGTGATGGTCATCGCGACCGCGCCGGAGGTGGCACGTAACCGCGACACCCACTATCCCTACCGGCACGACAGCTATTTCTACTGGCTGACCGGCTTCAACGAACCGGAGGCGGTGGTGGTGCTGGTCGGAGGCGCCGCACCGCGCCACATCCTGTTCTGTCGCGAGAAGAACGAGGAGCGTGAAATCTGGGACGGTTTCCGTTATGGGCCCGCGGCGGCCCGCGAGGTCTTCGCCTTCGACGACACCTTTGCGTATGACACGCTGGATGCGGAACTGCCCAGACTGCTGGAGAATCAGCCGACGCTGGCCTACCTCATCGGCCGCGACATGGCCTGGGACACGCAGGTGATGGGCTGGCTCAATACGGTGCGCAGCAAGGCGCGCAGTGGCGTGCATGCGCCCAACCGCATGGTCGACGCACGCATCTGGCTGGACGAGATGCGTCTCGTCAAGGATGGCCACGAACTGGCCCTGATGCGCCGTGCCGCCGAGATCTCCACCGGCGCGCATCGTGCTGCCATGCGCGCGACCCGGCCGGGCGGCCATGAATACGAGATCGAGGCGGAACTGCTCTCGGCCTTCCGTCGCGGCGGCGCCGAAGCGCCGGCCTACACGTCCATCGTCGCCAGCGGCGCCAACGCATGCGTGCTGCATTACGTCTTCAACAACAAGCCACTGCGCGACGGCGACCTACTACTGATCGACGCCGCCGCCGAGTTCGGCAGCTATGCGGCCGACATCACCCGCACCTTTCCGGTGAACGGCCGCTTTTCGGCGGCGCAGAAAGATGCCTACGAGCTGGTTCTGGCTGCGCAGGCGGCGGCGATCGATACGGTGCGCCCCGGCAATCACTGGAACAGCCCGCACGAGGCGGCGGTGCGCGTGCTGACGCAAGGCATGGTCGACCTCGGCCTGCTCCAGGGCGAGGTCGACGGCCTGATCGAATCGGGCGGCTACAGCCGTTTCTACATGCACCGCACCGGTCATTGGCTGGGTATGGACGTGCACGATGCCGGCGAATACAAGCTGCAGGGCGAATGGCGACCGCTGGTGCCCGGCATGACGCTGACGGTCGAGCCCGGCCTCTATATCCGTCCGGCGGACGACGTGCCCGAGGCATTCTGGAATATCGGTATCCGCATCGAGGACGACGTGGTGGTAACCGGGTCGGGCTGCGAGGTGCTGACCACCCCGCCGAAAACGGTCGCGGAGATCGAGGCATGGATGAACCCGTGAACAGCGTACTGATAGTCGGCGCCGGCCCCGTCGGTGCCGTGTGCGCATTGGCGCTGCGGCAGCAGGGAATCGCCGCACGTGTGCTCGAGGCGCAGCCGGCCGACGCGCGCGCCGATGCCCGCACCCTGGCGCTCTCGCATGGCTCGCGACTGATCCTCGAGCGCCTAGGCGTATGGGAGAAACTCGGCGGCGTCACGCCGATCACCCGTATCCATATCTCCCAGCGCGGTGCGCTCGGTGTGGCGCGGCTTGCGGCGAAAGAAATCGGCGTGCCGGCATTGGGCTACGTGCTGCCCTACGCCGAACTCACCGCCGTCTTGAAGCAGATGCTGGGCGATGCGGGTATCGCGGTCGAGTATGGCGTGGCGGTGGACCGTATCGAGTCCGGCACCGAGGCCGCGACCCTGCATGCCGCAGATGGACGTACGCTGGCTGCGCCGCTGGTGGTGGTGGCCGACGGTGGGCGCGGCGACCAGGCACCTCCGCCCAGGTTCGAACGCGACTACGATCAGATGGCTGTGGTGTGCGACGTCGAGACCGAATTGCCGCACGCCAACCAGGCTTTCGAGCGTTTTACCCCCGAAGGACCGGCGGCCCTGCTGCCGAAGGACGATCGGTACGCATTGGTGTGGACTGCGCGCAGCGACGAGGCCCAGCGCATCGCCGCTCTGCCGGACGCGGAGTTTCTCGCCACCTTGCAGCGCCACTTCGGCGGCCGCCAGGGGCTGTTCCTCCAGGCCAGTCCGCGCAAGACCTTTCCGCTCAGGCTGGCGTATACCGGCAGCGAAGCGGTCGGGCGCGTGGTGCGCATCGGCAATGCCGCGCAGACGCTGCATCCGGTTGCCGGCCAGGGGTTCAACATCGGCCTGCGCGACGCCTGGGAACTGGCGAACCTGTGCGGCGACACGGCCGAGGCGGAGATAGGTGGCTCGGCCATGCTGGCGGCCTATGCCCGTGGGCGCCGGGCCGACGTGATGGGCGGCCTCGGTTTTACCGATTTCCTGGTGCGGGTGTTCTCCAATGACGTCGCGCCGCTGCGCCATGCGCGCGGCTTGGGCCTGCTGGCGCTGGAGGCCTTGCCGCCGCTGAAAATCTTCGTCGCGCGGCGCATGATGTTCGGTGCGCGCGGATGAGCGGCGAACGCTATCAGGTCGTCATCGTCGGTGCCGGGCTGGTGGGCACGGCGGCCGCCCTGGCGCTTGGGCGACAGGGCGTGCGGGTTGCGCTGGTCGAGCGCCAGCCGCCCGCGACTCCAACCGATACCTGGGACACGCGCATCTATGCCATCAGTCCGGCGCCGCAGCGCTTTCTCGAACGCATCGGCGCCTGGCAGCGGCTGGACACCGATCGTATCCAGCCGGTGTATCGCATGGATGTGACGGGCGACGCCCACGGCACGATCCGTCTCGATGCCTACGAATCGGGCGTGTCGCATCTGGCGACCATACTCGAAAGCGGACGCTTGCAGCATGCCTTGTGGCAGGCGATCGAGGCCGACGGCAACGTGGCGCTGCATTGCCCTGCGGCGATCGAATCCCTCGACAGGGATGGTGCATCCACCCGGCTGACGCTGGCCGACGGCACGACGCTGGAGGCCGACCTCGTGGTCGGCGCCGACGGCGCCGCCTCGCGTATCCGCGAATGGGCCGGCCTGACTTCGACGTTGACGCCCTATGGCCAGAGCGGGGTGGTCGCCAATTTCGAATGCGAGCGTCCGCATCGCGGTACTGCATTCCAGTGGTTTTTCGACAGCGATATCCTGGCCTGGCTGCCGCTGGGGGGGAACCGTATGTCGATGGTCTGGTCAACCCGGACAGCGCATGCGGACGAACTGCTTGCCCTGGACGGGGTGGCCCTGGCCGATAAGGTGCGTGCGGCGGGACACGATCGGCTGGGCGACCTGCATCTGCTCACGTCCGCTGCGGCATTCCCGCTGCGGCTGATCCGGGTGGACGCCGTCGTTGCGCCCGGCGTGGCGCTGATCGGCGACGCGGCCCATGGCGTGCACCCGTTGGCGGGACAGGGCGTCAATCTGGGCTTTGGCGATGCCGAAATCCTGGTCGACGTGCTGGCCCGGCGTCCAGCCCGTTCTTATTGCGGTGATGTCCGTGTGTTACAACGCTATGCCCGCGAGCGTGCCGAACCGGTGCGGCGGATGCAGGCGCTCACCCATGGCCTGCATCATCTGTTTGCCGACACGCGCGCCGGCTGGCTGCGCAATGCCGGGATGCGGATCGTGGATCACCTGCCGCCGATGAAGGCGGCCCTGGTTCGCGAGGCGATGTCCTAGGTTTTTCATGATGTTTTTTTGGAGTCTCGAATGAAATTCACCCCCCTGGCGCTGGCCGCAACCCTGCTGTTCGCCACGACCGCGCAGGCCAATGAAACGGTCATCCGCAAGGCGCTGCTGCAGCAGTTCCCGGGCGCCACCATCAGCTCGGTTCAGAAGACGCCCTACAGCGGGCTGTTCGAGGTCTATCTCGACGGTCAGCTGGTTTATGTGGATGCCAAGGCGCAATACGTGTTCGCCGGCGACGTGATCGACCTGAAGAACCGTGCCAATCTGACCCAGGCGCGTTTGAACCAGTTGCAGGCCGTGAAATGGGACAGCTTTCCGTTCGGCAATGCGCTGAAAACCGTCAAAGGGAACGGCGCACGCAAGCTGGTCCTGTTTTCCGACGTCGATTGCCCCTATTGCCGCAAGTTCGAAGCCGAGCTCGCCAAGGTCGACAACATCACGGTGTATACCTTCCTTTATCCGATCGAAGGCCTGCATCCCCAGGCCACCCAGACCTCGAAGCAGATCTGGTGCGCGCCCGACCGCAACAAGGCGTGGGAAAACTACATCACGAACGGCGCGGTGCCCAAGAATGACGGCAAGTGCAGCAACCCGGTAGAGGAGACCATTGCGCTGGGCAACAAACTGAAGGTGTCCGGTACGCCGACCCTGTTCTTTGCCAACGGCCAGCGCGTACCCGGCATGGTGCCGGCTGCGCAGCTCGAAAAACTGCTCGCCGCCAACGCCAAGTGAGGATGGCGGGATGAGTTCGGGTTTCTGGGACGCGCGGTACGCCACCGACGACTACATCTTCGGCACCGCACCCAACCGATTCCTCGAAAGCCAGGTTGCACACATCCAGCCCGGAATGCGGGCCTTGTCCATCGCGGACGGCGAAGGCCGCAACGGCGTATGGCTGGCCGAGCAGGGCGCCAGGGTGCATGCGGTCGACGTGTCGCCGGTGGCGCTTGAAAAGGCCCGCAAGCTGGCGGCCGTCCGCGGCGTGTCGCTGGACTTCGAGCAGGTCGACATTCTCGGCTGGAATTGGCCGGAAGCGGCCTACGATCTGGTGGCCGCCATCTTCATCCAGTTCGCGCCGCCACCAGAGCGCGATCATGTCATCGCCGGCATCCGCCGCTGTCTGAAGCCCGGCGGGCTGCTGATTCTGCAGGGCTACACGCCGAAGCAGATCGAGTTCGGTACCGGCGGTCCCCCCAACGCGGCCAATATGTATACCGCCGGGCTGTTGCGCGACTGGTTCGGAGACTGGGACATCCTGCATCTGGCCGAGCATGAGTCCGTCATCCGCGAGGGCAGCCATCATCATGGCATGTCGGCCCTGATCGACCTGGTGGCGCGGAAGCCGGGCGGTTGAGTCTCGCCCTGTCGAGGGGGTTAGTGCATGTCGGCCACGACCACGCGGCCTGCGCGGCGCTCCAGGTCTATCGTCAGGATTGAACCGGCCGGCTTGTCCAGAATGTAGGTTGCCGGCGTATCGATGAAGCGCGCGTGATATGACGTGCTGCCGCTTGCGACGATGTTTCCGGCCGTATCCTTGCACCACACGATCAAGGCCCCGACCTTGTCGAACTGCACGGTGTAAGGGCCTGCGCATTCGCTGGATTCCGCGGGCGTGTGCCGGATGCTGTGGCGCGCTTCGTTCTGCCGGTTCATGCGGTTCACGCCGGACTCGATGTCATAGGCCAGCCGGGTCGCGGCGTCGGTGAAGCAGCCTGCCAGAAAAAGTACGGTGGCCAGCAGGCCCAAGCCGCGCACAAGGCGCAGGTTCATGCGGCCTACCCTGTCCGTATCACGACTGTTCCGCCTGAGCCAGTTCCCGCAGGCCATCGAGCGCCCGCTTCAAGGTGGCGCTGTCGCTCTCGCTGTCGCGCGGGAACACCATATAGGCGGGTAGCTTGAACTGCGGGCTGTCCGGCACAGGCCACAGCAGGCCGTCTTCAATATAGTGGCGCACCAGGCGCTGCGGAAAATACCCGCTGCCGCCATAGGTCAGGAGCTGCTGCACGCCCAGCCAGCCGATGTTGGCGACCAGCGTGGGCGGAGGCGCATCGGGATAGTGGTCGCTGAATTGGGCATGAAATTCCGGGCCCCAGTCGATGTGGATGTAGCCTTCGTCCGGCCAGCCGCGCGCAAGGTCGTTGGTCACCAGCAGCAGGGTTTCGTCGAACAGCGGTTCCACCACCAGACCGGGGCGCGAGGTTGGCGTATACATCACGCCGATGTCCACCGTGCCTTCGATCAGGCTTTGCATGATGTCGGATTCGAATCCGATTTCCAGGCGCAATGAGACGTCCGGCGCGGCCTTGCGCATCCAGTCCACCCAGTGCGGCAGGAAGCCTTCCCACAGCGCGATGCGCCCGGACAGGGTCAGCACGTCGCGAAACCCCTGCGGCAGGCCGACGTCGTGCAGCGCCTGCTCCAGCGTGCGGACCAGATGCTTGGCGTGGCGCAGGAAGCGTTTTCCCGAAGGCGTCAGTTCGGCGCCATTGCGTCCGCGATGGAAGAGACGTGCACCCAGCGTGGTTTCCAGCGTATGAATGCGCGCGCTGACGGTTGACTGCGTGATGTGGAGACGGCTTGCTGCGGCGACGAAGTTGCCGGTGGCGGCCACAGCCAGGAAAGTACGAGCGAGTTCGGTGTCCATATTTCAAGTATCGGTTTTGCCGATATTAAACACCAAAATTTATCGTTGGATGGATATATAAGAGTTCTCTAAACTGGGCTCGTCTCAAGAACAAGGAGCCTGCCATGAACCGCCGAGCCGAACTGGCCAGTCTGATACCCGAGCGCGACAACGAGGGTTATTTGCTCGATCCAGCCAACTGGAGCCGGGCTGTTGCCCAATTGCTGGCGGCCGAGGACGGCCTGGTGCTGACGCCCGCTCATTGGCAGGTGATCGATTTCATCCGTGCCTGGTACGGCGATACCGAAAGCGTGCCGGAAGCGCGCCGGGTGATCCAGCACCTGGCCGAAGGCGGACGGGATAAGCGTGCCGCCAAGCAGGCCCTGTACGACCTGTTTACGCATGGCTATGGCCAGCAGGCATGCCGTATCGCAGGCATGCGCAAGCCGCTGAAACTGATGCTCGACGTGTGAGCAGGAGACCCCGAACGATGAAAGCGGACTACACGTTCACGCAGCGGGTCGCCCGGAAATGGGCCGGCCTCGTACTGGGCTGGAACGCCCTGAAGATCGGTTATACGGTTTCGGAGCGCGAGCATTGGATATCGGGTGTTGGCGGACTGTTCGGTATTCTGTTGGTATGGTGGGTCAGCAGTCTCCTGGTGGGCGATCACGTTGCCGTTCTGGTCGCAAGCTCGATGGGATCCTCCGCGGTACTGCTGTTTGCCGCCCCCCACGGCGGGATGTCGCAGCCCTGGTCGGTATTCGGCGGCCATATTGTGTCGGCACTGGCCGGCGTCGCCAGCCAGCAGTGGCTGGGCCACGACCCGATGCTGGCCGCGTCGATGGCTGTCGGATTGGCCATTGCCTTGATGTACCCCTTGCGCTGCCTCCATCCGCCCGGTGGGGCCACCGCCATCACAGCCGTCGTGGGAGGCGGGTCGGTTCATGCGCTGGGTTACGGATTCGTCGTGATGCCCATCATGATCAATACCGTGATCATTCTGCTCGCGGCAGCGGCCTACAATTTCCCGTTTTCCTGGCGGCGTTATCCGCAGGCGTGGTGGCGCATGGCGGTGGTATCCGAGCCTACGGCGGACGCTGCCGGTGCAGACGAAAAATGCATGATCCCGCACAGCGACCTGGTTTACGCATTGAGCCAGATCGATACCTTCATCGACGTCAGCGAAGAGGATCTGCAGAAAATCTACGCGCTGGCGCTGGGACATCACCAGCATGCTGCCGAAGCGGCAGGGCTGACGCCCGAGCCGGTCGCCGAAGCGGCGAGATAGCGCGCAGGGCCTGATTAGCGGCCGAGGTCTTCCAGCAGGCTCGACAGATCGTCGGCGTGTTCCTCCTCCATCGCCAGGATGTCTTCCAGCATGCGGCGCGTGGTGACGTCCTTGTCGCCCAGGTAGCGGATCATCTCGCCGTAGCTCTCGATCGCGATACGCTCGGCCACCAGGTCTTCCTTGATCATGTCGACGAGCGAGTCGCCCTCGACGTATTCGGCATGCGAGCGCATCGCCAGCCCGTCCGGATTGAAGTTGGGCTCGCCTTTCAATTGCACGATGCGTGCGGCGATCAGGTCGGCATGGCCCTGTTCTTCGGTGGCATGCTGCAGGAATTCCTGTGCCACCGCGTCGGCGTTGATGCCGCTGGCCATGAAGAAATGCCGCTTGTAGCGCAGGATGCACACCAATTCGGTGGCCAGTGCCTCGTTCAGCAGCTTGACGACCGTGGCGCGGTCGGCCCGGTAGCCGTCGGTGACGGCGCCGTTCTCGATGTGTTTGCGGGCGCGGGCGCGTAAGGTCTTGATGTCGGTGAGAAAGGGATGTTGTTTGGTTGTCGATGCAGCTTTGGCTTTAGCCATGGTCGTCTCCTTGAGAATGGATTGAAAAATTGTCCCGGTGTAGCGTCCCGATGTCCGTCGCGGCACTGCACGGCGCGGGCACCCTGCTTGCTGCGGGCCTGGCCGAGTTGCACCAGGCAACCGCGCGCTCCCAGCGCATCAACCGAGATCGAAGCGATCCAGATTCATCACCTTGGTCCAGGCCGCCACAAAGTCGCGGACGAACTTCTCCTGCGCGTCCGAGCTTCCATAGGTCTCGGCCAATGCCCGCAGTTGGGAATTCGAGCCGAACACCAGATCGACGCGGGTGCCGGTCCATTTCTTTTCGCCGGTCTTGCGATCGCGCCCTTCGAACGTGTCCTCGGCCTCCGAAACAGCCTTCCACTCCGTGCCCATGTCGAGCAGGTTGACGAAGAAGTCATTGGTGAGCGTCCCTGGCCGCGTGGTGAAGACGCCATGCGGGGATTGTCCGACGTTGGCATTCATGACGCGCATGCCACCCACCAGCACCGTCATCTCGGGCGCCGAGAGCGTCAGCAATTGCGCCTTGTCGAGCAGCAGTTCCTCGGCCGAGACGGTGTACCGGGCCTTCTGGTAGTTGCGGAAGCCATCCGCGATCGGCTCGAGCACGGCGAAGGCTTCGATATCGGTCTGTTCCTGTGTGGCGTCCGTGCGGCCCGGCGTGAACGGTACCGTCACCGTGTGCCCCGCATTCTTGGCGGCCTGTTCGATGCCGGCGCAACCTGCCAACACGATCAGATCCGCCATCGAGACTTTTTTTCCACCGCTCTGGAATGCACGCTGGATCCCTTCGAGCTTTCCAAGCACCTTTGCCAGCTGTGCCGGCTGGTTGGCTTCCCAGTCCTTCTGCGGCGCGAGGCGAATGCGCGCGCCATTCGCGCCGCCGCGCTTGTCCGAACCGCGGAACGTCGACGCCGACGCCCAGGCAGTCGAGACCAGTTCAGGGACAGACAGCCCGGACGCCAGCACCTGGATCTTGAGCGTGGTGGCGTCCGGGTCATCGATCAGGGGATGATCGACAGCTGGGATGGGGTCTTGCCAGAGCAGTTCTTCGTTGGGTACCTCGGGGCCGAGATAGCGCGAACGCGGACCCATGTCACGATGCGTCAGCTTGAACCAGGCGCGCGCGAAGGCGTCGGCGAAGGCTTCCGGGTCCTGGTGGAAGCGTCGTGCGATCGGCTCGTAGATCGGATCCATCCGCATCGCCATGTCGGCTGCGGTCATGATGATCGGCACTTTCTTTGACGCATCGGCGGCGGCGGGCGCCATGTTGCTGTCGGTCGACTGTTTCGGTGTCCATTGATGCGCGCCGGCCGGGCTCTTGGTCAGTTCCCATTCGTTGCCGAACAACATGTCGAGATAGCTCATGTCCCATTGGGTCGGAGTCGGCGTCCACGAGCCTTCCAGGCCGCTGCCGATCTGGTCGCCCCCCTTGCCGCTGCGGTAAGCACTCTTCCACCCCAGTCCCTGTTCGGCGAGTCCGGCGGCCTCGGGTTCGGGCCCGACCAGCGCCGCATCGCCGGCACCGTGGCATTTGCCGAAGGTGTGCCCCCCGCAGGTGAGGGCGACCGTTTCTTCGTCGTTCATCGCCATGCGTGCGAAGGTCTCACGCACGTCGCGGCCCGAGGCAACCGGGTCCGGGTTGCCACCCGGGCCTTCCGGGTTGACGTAGATCAGGCCCATCTGCACGGCCGCAAGGGGATTCTCCAGATCCCGTTCGCCGGAATAACGCTGTTTGTCGTCCAGCCACTTCTCTTCATTGCCCCAGTAGACGTCGATCTCCGGTGCCCAGATGTCCTCGCGCCCGCCGGCGAAACCGAAGGTCTTGAACCCCATCGATTCCATGGCGACGTTGCCCGCGAGGATGATGAGGTCGGCCCAGGAAATTTTCCTGCCGTACTTCTGCTTGATCGGCCAGAGCAACCTGCGCGCCTTGTCGAGATTGACGTTGTCGGGCCAGCTGTTGAGGGGCGCAAAACGCTGGTTGCCATGCCCCGCGCCGCCACGGCCATCGCCGGTGCGGTAGGTGCCGGCGCTATGCCAGGCCATACGGATGAAGAAAGGCCCGTAGTGTCCGTAGTCCGCCGGCCACCAGTCCTGCGAGTCAGTCATCAGGGCATGGAGATCCTTCTTCACTGCCGCCAGGTCGAGGCTCTTGAATGCCTCGGCGTAGTTGAATTCCTCGCCCATGGGATTGGATCGGGGGGAATGCTGGTGCAGGATTTCGAGGCGCAGCTGATTCGGCCACCAGTCCCGGTTCGACGTGCCGCTCCCGGCCTTGTGGTGGAACGGACATTTACTCTCAGACATGACTCTCTCCTATCGACGATACGACCCCACAACGGAGTAAGTGCATTTAAGACCACGAATGAGAATTTGTCCCATGAATAGTTTGAATTTGTTTCATTGATAAAAACGAATGTCTTGGCGGGCTGTGGCCATCGGTCCGAAAGGGCTCAGGCCACGGGTTCCGGGGAGGCTGGATGGGGCCCGCACTTCGCCGGCCATGCCTAATTGAGCACCCATCCATGTTCGATAGGCGGCCGGCCGTGCGACCGCCCCTGGCGACCGGAATATATATCGTGTTGTGATATATTCGGTCTAGAAATTGCCGGCCCGTCCCGGGTCGGCATACCTGCGGTGGCTTGCTGACGAGGAGCCGCATCCACGCGAATCAATCGACGTCTTCAGGGCAGAAGTCAATGAAGTCCAGGAAAAAGATGTGATACACGCCAAGCGGGATTATTCGGTCGATCGCCGGCTCGTGATGGTGTCCGGCGTTGCCTTGTTGATAGGCGTTGCCAGTACGTTTGCGGCCGCTGCACTGCTCGCGTTGATCCACTTCTTTACCAATCTGTTTTTTTACCAGCGCCTATCGTGGGCCGACGTCTCGCCGGCCCGGCATACGCTGGGAATGGGCGTCATCCTAGTGCCGGCGATAGGCGGTCTGCTGGTGGGATTGATGGCGCGTTACGGCAGTGAAAAGATCCGGGGTCATGGCATACCCGAAGCCATGGAGACCATCCTGTTCGGCAAGAGCCGGATGTCGGCGAGAGTGGCGGTGCTCAAACCCCTCTCGTCAGGCATTGCCATCGGCAGCGGTGGCCCGTTCGGCGCCGAAGGCCCCATCATCATGACAGGCGGTTCGCTGGGCTCGCTGCTGGCGCAGTACCTGCACCTGACCGCCGCCGAGCGCAAAACCTTGCTGGTCGCAGGCGCATGTGCCGGCATGACGGCAATCTTCGCCACGCCTGTCGCGGCGCTGCTTCTGGCCGTCGAGTTGTTGCTGTTCGAGTTGCGTCCGCGCAGTTTGTTGCCGGTGGCGCTTGCCTGTGCCGTGGCCGGCTTTCTGCGTAACCTCGTGTTCGGGCCGGGGCCGCTTTTCCCCTTGCATACCGACCCGGTTTCCACGATTGCGTTTGCCTCATGCGTTGCCGCAGGACTGATGTGTGGCGTATTGGCTGCGTTGCTGACGTTGGCGCTCTACCGGGTCGAAGACGGTTTCCATAAGCTGCCACTGCACTGGATGTGGTGGCCAGCTATCGGCGGCGTGCTTGTAGGCATCGGGGGCTACCTCGAACCGCGTGCATTGGGCATGGGCTACGATGTCATCGGCGACCTGCTCAATGGCCATCTACTTGTCGCTGCCGCGATCGCGCTGTTGACGGTGAAGGCGATCATCTGGGTCGTCGCACTCGGTTCGGGGACGTCAGGAGGCGTGCTCGCGCCGTTGCTGATGCTGGGGGCCGGCCTGGGCACCCTGCTGGCGCCTTATCTGCCGGGCGGTTCTCCCAGCCTGTGGGCGCTCGTGTGCATGGCGGGTGTGCTGGGCAGCACGCTCGGCGCGCCGCTCACCGCGATTGTCTTTGCTTTCGGCCTGACGCACGACAGCGAGGCATTGTTGCCCTTGATGCTGACGACTGCCGTGGCCTATGGCCTGACCACGCTGACGCTGAAGCGCTCCATCATGACCGAGAAGATCGCGCGCCGAGGCCTGCACATCTTCCGCGAATATGGCGTCGATCCGCTGGAACGCCAGCACGTGAGCGATCTGATGAACTCAGACGTCATCGCGATCGACGGTGCCATGAAGGTGGCGGATGCCTTGGCGCACTATGGCGACGAACATGACCCGCATCGGACTTATCCCGTGATCGGCGAAGGACGGGTACTGGGAATGCTCGATTATCCGACGCTGCGCAAACATGCCTGCTCAGCGGCCCGCTGCGTTGACGTGCTCATTCCGTTGCAGCCCGAACATGTGCTGCTGCCCGGGGCGACCGCGCGCACAGCCGCAGGGCGCATGGCCCAGCTCGAAATGGGATGCCTGCCTGTGGTCCAGGATCTGGGCAGCATGCATCTCATCGGGACCTTGTCGCTGCGCGACCTGCTCGGGCCTAACCGCAGCTTGATCGAAGAGGAAACCTTGCGCGAGAGAATGCGCTGAACGGTCGCCGCTGGATGGCACATCGGGGATCGGCGTTTTAGCGGGCAAGGCACAATGGAATCTGCCGGTTCCATGCGCGTTCGCTTCCGTTGTCTAATACGGCTTTCGCGATAGCCGAGGAAGCGCGCAACCTCCATGACCCTTCAAGAGCTGAAATACCTGGTAGCCCTTGCCGATCACGGCCACTTCGGCCGCGCCGCCGAGGCCTGCTTCATCACGCAGTCGACGCTGTCGACGCAGATCAAGAAGCTGGAGGACTTCCTGGGCGTGACGCTGTTCGACCGCAGTCTGAAGCGCGTCACGCCTACTCCCATCGGCCGGGAAATCCTCGCGGCTGCGCGCAATATCGTCGAAGAATCCGAACGTATCCGCGAACTCGCCAAGCACGCGCAGGATCCGATGTCGCGTACGCTTCATCTCGGTGTCATTCCCACCCTGGGACCGTATTACCTGCCGCACGCGTTGACGCTGGTCCACAGGAAGCATCCCGGGCTGCGCCTCCTGCTGCGCGAGGAGATGACCCCGCAGATCCTGGAGCATCTGGTGGACGGCAGGCTGGATGCGGGTCTGCTGGCCCTGCCTGTGACCGACGACAGTCTGCGTGTCGAGCCGCTGTTCTACGAACCGTTTTTCGCCGCGCTGCCTGCCGGTCACGCGCTCGCCAAGCAGAATGTCCTCAAGGTGTCGGACATCATGAACGAGAAGCTGCTGTTGCTCGACGAGGGTCATTGCCTGCGCGACCAGGCACTCGACGTCTGCGGCACCGGCTCGCGCGGGCGCGAGGAAGTGCGTGCGACCAGCCTGGAAACCCTGCGCCAGATGGTGGCCATGGGATTGGGGTTGACGCTGATGCCGGCGCTGTCGGTGGACGCCGCGCCGCGTGCCAATAAAAAGGCGGTCGAAATACGTCCGTTCAAGAAGCCCGCGCCTGGCCGAACCATCGGCCTGGTGTGGCGCAAACGTGCGCCGTTTCCCGAGACATTCGAACGCCTCGCGGCGACGCTGAAAGCGACTTTGCCAACTGAAGTGGAGCCTGTCTGAGCATGTCCGATCTCAACGACCCGCGCGTCTTTTTCGCCGCCGAACGCACGCTGATGGCGTGGAACCGTACCGGCCTGACCCTGATGGCCTTCGGCTTCGTGCTCGAACGCTTCGGCCTGTTTCTGCATGTGTTGCGCCAGACCGGCCATGTGGGACGGGACCTGTCGTTCTGGATCGGCATTGCCTTCATCTGTTTGGCATTGGTCGTGATCGGTTTTTCCATCGTGCAGTTCAAGCGTGTGCTGCGCACCCTGAAGCCGATCGAGATTCCCGAGCGCTATTGCACCTGGGGTGGGATCGCGATGAATCTGTCGGTCGTGGTGCTCGGTTTCGCGCTGTTGGCGTACCTGTTTTCCGAACTGTAAGGACGCTGTCTTCCTCAGGCCACGGCCACGCTTTTCACCTGGGCCACCACTGGCGTGCCAGGCCGGAGTTCCAGCAGCAGTGCCGATTTCCGGGTGATGCGCGCGAGCAGCACTGTGTCGTCCAGCGCCAGCCGCACCAGGACCTGTCCCGGCGCATCGTCGGCCAGCTCGATGACCCGGGCCGGCAGCAGGTTCAGAATGCTGGTCTGCTGCGGCATGGCCAGCGTCAGGCTGACGTCGCGTGCGGCGACGCGTACCCGGAGCGATGCGCCGGGCGAACCGTGCAGGCCAGGTAATTCCAGCACGACGGGGCCGCGGGCGACGTGGGTGAGCTGGAGCGCCCGGTCGTGTGCGATCACGATGGCATCGACGATGGTGGCGGCGATGTCGCGGTGTGCCAGCGGCAGGTCGAGCCGGGTCAGGCCCTCTGTCAGGGGGCCTTGGTAGACGAGGCGGCCGGCCTCGATCAGCAGCAGGTGATCGGCCAGGCGCGTCACTTCGTCGAGTGCATGGCTGACGTAGAGCAGGGGTAGTTCGAGTGCATGGTGCAGCCGTTCCAGGTAGGGCAGGATGTCGGCGCGTGCGCCTGTGTCGAGCGCGGCCATCGGTTCGTCCATCAGCAGCAACCGCGGGCACGACAGCAGTGCCCGGCCGATCGCCACGCGCTGGCGCTGGCCGCCCGATAGCTGATGCGGCTGCAACGCGATCAGTGGCGCCAGTTCCAGCCAGTCAACCACTTCATCCCACTGGATGGTGCGTTCTCCGGACGGCACGCGCTTCCAGCCATATTCCAGGTTGGCGCGTACCGACAGGTGCGGAAACAGGCTGGCCTCCTGGAAGACATAGCCGAGCGCGCGGCGATGGGTGGGAACGAAGACCGAGTCGTCCTGCCAGACCTCGCCGTCGACGACGAGCCGTCCGGGCGCACGCGCGAGCCCTGCGATCAGCCGTAGCAGCGTCGTCTTGCCCGAACCGGACTGGCCGAACAGGGCGGTGACGCCGTGCGACGGTACGCTGAAATCCGCATCGAGCGAAAATTCGCCGAGCGTGACGCGGAACCGCCCCTCGATCCGGCTCATGTCGGGGTCCGCTGCCAATGCCCGCTGTAGCGGCCCAGCATCAGCAGCACGAGGAAGGAAAACGCGACCAGCCCGGCCGACAGCAGGTGCGCGTCGGCGTACTCGAGCGCCTCGACATGGTCGTAGATCGCTACTGACAGGACTCGCGTCTGGTCCGGAATATTGCCGCCCAGCATCAGCACCACGCCGAACTCGCCCACGGTGTGGGCGAATGCGAGCACGGCGGCGGTGATGAAGCCGGGCCGGGCGAGCGGAATGGCCACGCTGGCGAAGCGGTCCCATGGCGAGGCGCGCAAGGTGGCGGCCACTTCGAGCGGGCGCGTGCCGATGGCTGCAAACGCATTGGCGATCGGTTGTACCGCGAAGGGCAGCGAGAACACCACCGATCCGACTACCAGCCCGGCAAACGTGAACGGCAGGGTCGACAAACCGAGTTGCTGCATCACGTGTCCGACTGCGCCTTTCGGTCCCAGCAGTACCAGCAGATAAAACCCCAGCACGGTCGGCGGCAATACCAGCGGCAGCGACACCAGCGCGGTGACGGCCGCGCGCAGGCGCGCGTGGGTGTGGGTCAGCCACCAGGCCAGCGGCGTGGCGATCAGCATCAGCAGCGCAGTCGTGATCGCGGCCAGCTTCAGCGTCAGCAGGATGGCTGACGTATCGGCCTCGGTCAGGGACATGAATTACAGGTCGTAGCCATAACTGCGGATGATAGCCTGCGCGCCCGGCGTTCCCAGGAAATCAAGCAGCGCACGCGCAGCCGCATTGTCGGCACCATGCTTCAGCAGGGCAGCATCCTGACGGATCGGCGAATACAGCTGGCTGGGGACGAGCCACATCGAGCCCTGAGTCAGCTTGCCGTCCTGCATGATCTGGGACAGGGCCACAAAGCCGAGGTCGGCATTGCCGCTGGCGGCAAACTGATAGGTTTGGCCGATGTTCTCGCCCACCACGAGTTTGCCTGCGACCGCATCGAAGAGTCCGAGTTTGCCCAGGGCCTCCTTTGCGGCGGCGCCGTAAGGCGCGAGCTTCGGGTTGGCGACGGCAAGCCTGCCGAAACGGTTCTGCTTCAACACGGCATCGGTGCCATCGATCAGGTTGGCGTTGGCGCTCCATAGGGCGAGCTTGCCGATGGCGTAGTTGCGGGTGGCGACGGCATCGCCTTCGCGTTGCAGCCGCGCCGGCGTGTCGTCGTCGGCGGCCAGCAATACGTCGAACGGGGCGCCGTTCTTGATTTGTGCGTAGAACTTGCCGGTCGAACCGGACGACAGGGTGAGCGTGTGGCCGGTCGCCTGTTCGAACCGGGCGGCCAGCACCTTCATCGGCATGGCGAAATTGGCGGCAACGGCAATATGCGCCGTGTCTGCTGCGGCGGGCAGGCTGGCGAATGCGGACAACACAAGGACGGATGCCAGTTTCTTGAATACGCGTGTCATGAAGGTCCCCTGGGTAAGATGCACGTTTCGATATATCCAGTATGTCATATCGAATGGGGAGAGAACAAGCGATGCATTTCCGGCGAGGCTTACCGCAACGCGCGCAGCGCCTGTCGCGTGGCTTCGTCTGCTGTCGTGTCGCGGAGGCGCGATTCGAACGAGGCCGTGAACACTTGCGACGCCTGGCCTGCGGCGATCAGGTCAAGTGCTTGCCGAAGGGCTTCGATCAGATGCCAGTCGTCGTCCGTGATGCCCGAGGCGTCGTGGCCGTTCGCGGTTCGTACCCAGCCGTCCAGGTCGCCATCGAAGCGTCGATAGATATTGAGTTTGTCGAGTGTCAGCATGGGCGTGCCGCCGACTTAGCCGTCCGTGCGCAGATGCCGGGCGAGTTTGGCCATGTCCGCCTCGGTGGCCTTGCGGGCGCGGGTTTCCAGGTGGCGGTACAGGACGATCACGTCATCGGCCAGCGGCGTAAGCTGCGCCCCGCCTCCGTGCGCGCCGCCCTTGCTGGCTTCCACGAGCGGATGGGCGAAACAGCGGTTCATGGTGTCGACCAGATGCCAGGCGCGTTTGTAGCTCATCCCCATGGCACGGCCGGCCGCGGCGATGGAGCCGGTTTCGCGAATGGCTTCGAGCAGCTGCACTTTCCCGGGTCCGAGCGCGATGTCGTCGCCGAGGATGAGACGGAAGGTGAGGCGTGGCGTCATGGTGCGATGATAGCCGGCCGGATGCCCGGCAGGCGGGCGAAGCTGTCGCGCTTCACAGTTTCGATGAAGTCGGCGACGTAGGCGCGCGCCGCATCGGCCTCGCGCACCGCGACGTGCAGTTCGGCCCACAGGCCGTGCTTGCCGATGCGGCGTGCGGCGACGTAGCCGCGTTCGAGATAGGGCGCGACCGCCCATGCCGGCAGCGCGGCGAGCCCGCGGCGGCTGGCGACGAGCTGCAGGATGGCCACCGTCAATTGCGCTTCGCGCCGCGCCGGTTTGATCCCAGCCGGCGCGAGCACGCGGCGGATCAGGTCGAGGCGATCTTCCGGCACCGGATAGGTGATCAGGGTGTGGCCGGCAAAGTCGGCCGGCAGCAGCCATTTCTTTGCGGCGAGCGGATGATCCGGCGGCAACAGCGCCAGCATCTCGAAGCCGAACAGCGGCGCATATGCGACGCCTGCTCGCGGCACGGTGTCCGACGTGATGACGAGATCGGCGCGCCCGTCCAGCAGCAGACCCACCGGGTCGGCCTGGAAACCGCCCAACAGGTCGAGCTCCACCCCGGGCCAGACGTCGCGGTAACTATCCATGGCGGGCATCAGCCAGTCGTAGCAGGTGTGGCACTCCACGGCGATGCGCAATTCGCCGGCGTCGCCGTCCTTCAGCTTGGCCAGGTCGCGCAGCGCCGCATCCACCTGGGGCAGTGCGGCATGCGCCAGCGTCAACAACCGGCGGCCGGCGGCGGTGAGGCCAAGCGGGCGCGTGGCACGTTCGACCAGCGGCAACCCCAGCGCATCTTCCAGCGCCTTCAACTGGTGCGACACCGCAGATTGCGTAAGGTGCAGGCGTTCGGCGGCAGCAGTCAGCCCGCCTGCTTCCGTCACGGCCTGCAGCAGCCGCAGGTGCCGCAGCTCGATATGAGTAATGTTCATCTAATCAATGAGAAATATTCGTTTGTTTCATGGTATTCGCATCGGCATCATGGCGTCCATCATTTCTTGGGAGCACGCACATGGCACGGACACACGTATTGGGCGTTCCGCGGATCGGCCCGAACCGCGAACTGAAATTTGCGCAGGAAGCCTGCTGGCGCGGTGAAATCGACGAAGCTGCATTAAGGGCCGTGGCCAGCGGCATCCGTCAGGCGAACTGGCGGCGGCAGCATGCGGCCGGGCTGGATTTCGTGACGACGGGTGACTTCGCGTTCTACGACCAGATGCTGAACCAGGTCGCGCTGCTCGGGTGCGCGCCGGAACGCTTCGGCTTCGGCAGTCGGATCGCGCTGTCGGAATATTTCCAGCTGGCGCGCGGCAATGCCGCGTGCCATGCGATGGAGATGACCAAGTGGTTCGATACCAACTATCACTATCTGGTCCCCGAGTTCAAACCGGACACGCATTTCGCGCTCGATCCCGGATGGCTGTTCGACGAGGTGACCGAGGCGCAGACGGCCGGGTTCGAGGCCAAGCCGGTGCTGATCGGTCCCCTGACTTTCCTGTGGCTGGGCAAGGAAAAAGCGGCGGGCTTCAATCGCCTCGACCTGCTCGACCGGCTGCTGCCGGTCTATGCACAGATTCTGGCGCGCCTGAAGGCACAGGGGGTCGAATGGGTGCAGATCGACGAGCCTGCCCTTGCGCTCGACCTGCCAGCCGAGTGGCGGTCGGCTTTCGAGCGCGCCTATCACGCCCTCAACAGCGCGGGCGTCAAGCTCCTGCTCGCCAGCTATTTCGGACCGTTGCGCGAGAACCTGCTGGTGGCACTGAAGTTGCCGGTGGCGGGGGTGCATGTGGATTGCGTACGCGGCGGCGGCGAGCTTGCCCAGGTGATCGACTGGCTGCCTGCCACCAAGGTGCTGTCGGTCGGCGTGATCGATGGCCGCAATATCTGGAAGACCGACCTGAACGCCGTGTTCGATCGCTTCGAGGGCCTGCATGCGCGCTTGGCCGACCGGCTGTGGTTGGCGCCCTCGTGTTCGCTGTTGCATGTGCCGGCGAGCCTGGCGGGCGAAACCGCAATGGATGCGGTGCTCCGTAACTGGCTGGCGTTCGCCGACGACAAGATCGCGGCCTTGTCCACGCTCAAAATCGCGTTCAACGAGGGACGTCAGGCGGCGGCTGCGGAACTGTCCGCCAATACCCGGGCACTGGCGTCCCGCCGGGCGTCGTCGCGCGTGCATGACGCGGCGGTCGCTGCGCGGCTGGCCGCCCTGACGCCCGTCCACGACGTGCGCAACAGCCCGTTCGCGGTTCGCCAGTCCATTCAGCGTGCGCGTTTCAAATTGCCGGATTTTCCTACCACGACCATCGGCTCGTTCCCGCAGACGCCGGAGATCCGTCGCGCGCGCGCGCGCTTCAAGGCAGGTGCGCTCGGCGAGGCCGACTACACCGCTGCCATGCAGGACGAGATCGGGCATGCCATCGAGAAACAGGAAGCGCTGGGGCTTGACGTCCTGGTGCACGGCGAAGCCGAACGCAACGACATGGTCGAATATTTCGGCGAGCAACTGGCCGGTTTTGCATTCTCGCAGAACGGTTGGGTGCAGTCCTACGGCAGCCGCTGCGTCAAGCCGCCGATCATTTATGGCGACGTGTCGCGTCCACAGCCGATGACGGTGGCCTGGGCGCGCCATGCGCAGTCGCTGACCCTGAAACCGGTGAAGGGTATGCTGACCGGCCCGGTGACGATGCTGCAATGGTCGTTCGTGCGCGACGACCAACCGCGCGCAACCACCGCCCTGCAGATCGCGCTGGCGATCCGCGACGAAGTGGCCGACCTTGAAACGGCCGGCATTGGCATCATCCAGATTGATGAACCGGCCTACCGCGAAGGCCTGCCATTGAGAAAAGCGGATTGGGCCGCGTATCTCGAGTGGGCGAGCCGGGCGTTCCGCACCAGTGCGTCGGGTGTGAGCGATGCGACGCAAATCCACACCCACATGTGCTACTCGGAGTTCAACGATATCCTGCCTGCGATTGCGGCCATGGATGCCGACGTCATCACCATCGAGACCAGCCGCTCGGACATGGAGTTGCTGCGTGGCTTCGGCGAGTTCAGCTACCCGAACGAAATCGGCCCCGGCGTGTATGACATCCACAGCCCGCGCATTCCCGATGCGGCTGACATGACGCGCCTGCTGGAGAAGGCAGCCCAGGTGATTGCGCCCGACAGGCTCTGGGTCAACCCCGACTGCGGACTGAAAACGCGCGGCTGGGGGGAGACCGAGGTGGCGCTCGCCAACATGGTGGCGGCGGCCCGCACCATGCGGGAGCGGTGCCGTCCGCAATCCAATAGCGGGTGCAGCGGTTTGTCTGCATAAAAAAACGCCCTGCCAGCGTAAACTGGCAGGGCGCTTGATGCCGTCAAGCTGCTGACGGCGAATCGAAGGTCGGCTCAGCGCCGACTCATTCAATCCCGGTCGTGATCGCGGTCGCGGCCATGATCGTCATCGTGACCATACTTCGCCTGCGGGCACGGCGTGCTGATCATGATGGTGCGATCGACGCCGCTGTCGGGATGCTGCACGTTGACGTAGGCGACATTCGGCTTGAACTTGTCGAAGTACAGGCCGGTGCTTTCCGCACCCTTGGTCGACAGGCTGGCCCACTTGCCGATGGCTTCGGCGACACCGTCGTCGTTCTCGTCCTTGGCAAACCAGATGTCCTCGATCAGGTTGTCCGGGTTGGTGAAGGCGCTACCGGCCGGCTGCCTGGTGGCCATGTCCAGCGTGGCGCGGCTGGCGAACAGCTTGACCGTGTTGCTGCGCAGGTCGATCGAGAACACCTTGTGGTTGGTGGTGGTCGCCACATACAGCTGCTGCTTGCCGTTCTTCAGCGTCTTGATCTCCAGGTCTTCCGGACGGTCGAACTTGGTACCCAGGAAGGCTGGCAGCTTCGGCGTGGCGCGGCCGTCGATCGCGGTCAGGCCGTTGGGGTCGGTGACGACCACGGCACCGGGCAGGGCGACGCCGTTGTTGTCGGTCAGCGGAATCCAGGTGGCGGCACCGGTGGCTTCCTTGACCGTGCCGTCGCCCACGCGCAGCACGAAGGTCTGGCCGGCGGCGAAGAAGTCGTCGCCGTTGTCGGCCTGCGGGTTGGCCGAGGTGAACTTGAAGATGTGGCTATTGTCGCGTTCGTCGATGAAGTACAGGTTGTTCTTCTGGTCGAACGCCAGACCTTCGTGCGACACGCGCGGCAGGATGTCGCGGTGCTTGATCACGATGTCGGCGGGTGCGGCCAGCGGATTGACCACTTCGAACAGGCGGCCGTACTTGCTGGTCGGGCCGGCCGGATCGCTCCACGACTCTTCGGCGGTGATGAAGGTCCCCCAAGGGGTCCAGCGGGAGGCGTCGAAGGACACGTGGCTGTCCAGTGCGGGTGCGGCGGAGGGGCTGTGCCAGATGGTTTCGGTCTGCATGGTGCGCAGATCGGTGCGCTGGATACCGGCCTGGCCGGTTTCGAACACGGTGAACAGGAAACGGCCGGCTTCGGGGCCATTCTCGTTCACGGTGTGCATGTCGTAGTTACCACTGTCGAAGCGGGTGGCCTGGGCGGGGTCGCGGGCCACGATGGTCATCTGGCTGAAATGCGGCGAGGCCAGCTTGTAGGGGGCGGACTCGGGCAGCGTGCCGGCGCCGACGTCGCCGGTCATGGGCACGAAGCGGTCGAACGACGTGCTGCCGGCGAAGGCTGACGAACCGGCCAGAACCAGGCCGATGGCGAGCGAGAGTTTCTTGAGTGTCATATGGCGTTCCCTTGATCGTAAATGGAGTGTGTACTGATGACTGGTACGGATCGACTACGGAAGCAGGCTGATGAGGCGCTGCATGCCGAGAGCCGATCGAATCAGTACGCAGGGCATCCTAACGAGGCGATATGTCATGCGTATTGCATTCGCATCATGCTGCAGGTGGAATCCGGATTTTCTACCGGGCGCAGGGTGGAACTCGCTTATGCGCCCCCTGTCGTTTGGTGGAGTCGTTTAGAATCCCCTCACTTTGAACACCATCCTGCATCGCTTCCTGTTATGCGTGCCGCTCGCGCTGTGCCCGGCATGGGCAGGTGCGGCAGCGTTCGATCTGCCCGGGCGCCCCGGAACCTTCTGGCAGCAGCCGGATGGCTTGCCCGTTCCGGCTGTGACGCCGACGGGTGTCGTGCGCTTTGCCAGCCTGGCCGCCCTGACCGACCATGCGCTGCGCGAACGGGCGGAGACACGTGCGGCTTGGCTCGGCATCCAGGCCGAGGCGGCGCGGCTGGATGCCGCCACCGCAGCCAATTGGCCCACGCTCACAGGGCAATTGAGTTTCACCCAGAGCCGGGCGTTGTCCAGTTCGGGCGCGACCGTCCCCACGCTCAATCGCTATGGCCCCAGCCTCAGCCTGGCCTATGTGCTGGTCGACTTCGGCGCACGCGCCGCCAGCATCGATGCCCAGCGCTATCAGCTCATGGCCAGTCTGCTGACCGGCAACCGCACCCTGCAGGATACCGTCGCCGAAGTGGAGGCCGCTTATTTTGCCTTGCTGGCCGCGCGTGCGCAGGTCACCGCCCAGATCCAGCAGGAAACCGCCCTGCGCGCCAGCCTCGACGCGGTCGACGCCAGGCTGCGGGGCGGGCTGGCGTCGCGTGCTGACCAGCTGCGTGCGCGGGCTGCGCTGGTCGAGGCCGAGCTGGCACGCCAGGCGGCGGAGCGTGACCGGGCCAAGGCGGAAGCCGCGTTGAAACAGGCCGCGGGCATCGCCCAGACGCAAACGCTGGAACTGGATTGGCAGGCCGTGCCGCCGGATCCCCTGGCTGCCACGACCCTGCTGGCCGACCTGTTGCAGGAGGCCCAGCGCAATCGCCCCGACCTGCGAGCCCTGCAGGCTGCCGCGACCAGCGCACGCTTCGAGGCCGAGCGTGCACGCGCGGCCCGCTGGCCGAGCCTGTCGCTGGCAGCCAACACCGGGCGCACGCTGTTTCTGGACAGCGATCGCTCGCCGTCGACGACCTACAGCGTCGGCGTGAATGTGACGATGCCGCTGTTCGACGGCGGGCGGCTGGCCGCGCAGGCGCGCGCTGCCGCGCGCGATGCCGAGCGCCTGCAGGCCGATGCCGAGGCGCAGCGCAGCCAGGTTGCGCTGGCGGTGGCCGATGCCTATTACGATGTCCGTCAGGCCCAAGCCCAGCGCGAAGGCGTGGGGGCGCAGTTCGACAGTGCCAGCGAATCGGCCCAGGCGGCCGAGGCGCGCTACAAGACCGGCGTCGGCAGCCTGCTCGAATGGCTGACCGCCCAGGCTGACCTGGCGCGCGCGCGCCAGGCGCAGGCGCAGGCCGATAGCGATTGGCTGGCGGCCTTTTCCCGTTTGAATCATGCCTTGGGCCGCCTGCCCGCCACCTCTCCTGCGAGCCTGCCATGAAAATGCGCATCCTGTTGGTCGTTGTCGTACTCGGATTGATGGCCGGTGTGGCCTATCGCATTCAGCATTCCGCATCCGGCGACAAGAAGGGCGGCGGCGATCGCGCGCTCAGCGTCAGGACGGTCCCGGTGGCGGTGCGCGACTTCCCGCGGGTGATCGATCTGCCCGGCACGCTGGAGGCGGCGCAGCAGGTCGCCATCGTCGCCCAGACCGGCGGCACGGTGCTGCGCCAGCATGTGCAGGAAGGCGACGCCGTGCGGGCGGGGCAGGTCCTGTTCAGCCTGGATAGCCGTCCCGCGCAGGCACGCATTGCGCAAAGCCAGGCCACGCTGGCCGGCGCCCGCGCCGAAACGGCCGATGCCGTCCAGAAACTCGATCGCCTCAGTCCACTGATGAAGTCGGGCTATATCAGCCGCCAGGAGTTCGCCGACGCGCAACTGGCACTGGAATCCGCCCGTGCGCGCGCAGGTACCGCGCGCGCCGAGCTGGAGGCGGCGCAGCTGGACGTGGCGTACGGACAGATTCGCGCGCCGATCGACGGACGCGTCGGGCGCATTGCCGTACGCCCCGGCACGCTGGTGCAGGCGGGCGGAACGCCGCTCACGACGATACTGGCGCCGGGCACGCTCGACGTGCGGGCCAGCGTATCGCAGCAGGACTGGCCCGAGCTTGCGGCTGCACGTACACATGGCAAGGTGACGGCCGAGGTGTTCCGGGATACGGATCGTACTGTCCGGGCGGAGGGCGAGCTCGTGTTCGTCGATTCGCAGATCGATGCCACGACGGGCGCAGTCCCGATCAAGGTGCGGCTGGCCGGGGCCCCGACCGCGCTGCTGTCGGGGCAGGGCGTGCGGGTGCGCCTGCTGCTGGGCGTCGAGCCGAACGCCAAGGTGGTGCCTGAGGCCGCGCTGCAGCACGCGCAAGTCGGCTCGTATGTGTATGTGGTGCGCGGCGGCAAGGCCGTCGTGCAGGCGGTGAACGTGACGCGCAGCCTCGACGGCGAGGAGGTGGTCGAAGGCGAACTGCGCGCCGGCGAGCCGGTTCTGATCGAGATTCCGCAACGCCTCAAGGCAGGCAGCAAGGTCAAGCTCGAAGGCACGCATCGATGAATCTGTCGCGGCTCTTCATCGAGCGCCCGGTCGCCACGCTGATGCTGGTGCTGGCGATGGCGCTGTTCGGCGCGCTTGCCTACAAGCAGCTGCCGGTGAACGACCTGCCGCAGGTGGATTTCCCGACGCTGCGCATCACTGCGTCGCTGCCCGGCGCCAACCCCGAGACCATGGCCAACACCGTGGCGACGCCGCTGGAACGGCAATTGGCGACCGTGGCGGGGATCGAGTCGATGAGCTCGCAATCGGGCCAGGGCTCGACCAGCATCACGCTGCAGTTCGAACTCGGGCGCGACATCGATGCCGCCGCGCAGGACGTGCAGACCGCGATCGCGCAGGCGGCGCGCAACCTGCCGCAGGGTATGGACCCGCCCCAGCTGAGGAAGATCAACCCGGCTGATTCGCCCATCATGTATCTGGCCCTGTCGGCCGAGCGCCTGCCTTTGACCGAACTCGACGCCATCGCCGATTCGCGCGTGGCGCAAAAGCTGTCCAGCCTGTCCGGCGTGGCGCAGGTGCTGGTGTTCGGCTCGCAGAAATATGCGCTGCGCCTCTATCTCGACCCCGCCAAGCTGCAGCAGCGCGGACTGACTTTTGCCGACGTGATCCAGGCAGTACAGAATGCCAACGCCAACCTGCCGTCCGGCACGCTCGACGGCGCCAGTCGCGCCTATACGGTGAAGGCGCCGGTGGCGCTGGCCAATGCCGCGGACTTCGGCGACATCATCGTCGCCTATCACGACGGTACAGCGCTGCGGGTGAAAGACCTCGGCCGGGCCGAGGATGGCGTCGAGGACGACAAGCGCAAGACCTGGTACAACGGCACGCGCGCCATCGTACTGGCAGTGCAGCGCCAGCCGGGGGCGAACACGGTCGCGGTCGCCGACCGCATTCGCGCGATGCTGCCGCAGATCGAGGCGGAACTGCCCGACGGCGTTCGCCTGCAGGTGCATTTCGATCGCTCGCGCTTCGTCAAGGATTCGCTGCACGAGGTGAATTTCACGCTGCTGCTCGCATTGGGACTGGTGATCCTCGTCATCTTCGCCTTCCTGCACAATGTCCGCGCCACGCTGATCGCCGCGCTGGTGCTGCCCAGTTCGCTGCTGGGCACCTTCGCCTTCATGCATCTGCT